>JAGXSM010000199.1 GCA_018333725.1 Melioribacter sp.
CTGGGAAAGTGCGGTGGTATCACCAATTATAAATAATCAAGGTACAATAAGCCATTTTATTGCAATAAAAGAAGATATAACTGAGAAGAAAAAAATATTAGAGGAATTAGTTAGAGCAAAAGAAGAAGCAGAAAAGTCAGATAAATTGAAATCAGAGTTTTTAGCACAGATGTCGCATGAAATAAGAACACCAATTCATATTGTAACAAGCAGTTTAGCTTTTATCAAGGAAGGTATTAAAAACAAAATTGATGAGGATGATATAGAGTTATTTGAGAATATAGAGATTTCGGCTAAAAGAATAATCAGGACGATTGATTTAGTATTGAATGTATCTGAATTGCAACTAGGGATATACAAACTGAGTTTTTCAGTTATTGATCTGGATAAATCAATTTTATCACGTATAGTAAGTGAGTATATCCAATTAGCAAAACAAAAAAACTTAGAATTGATTTATAATTATAGTTCTGAGCAGAAAAATATAAATGCTGACGAATATTGTGTAATTCAGATCTTCGCAAACTTAATAGACAATGCAATTAAATACACTAAAACGGGGAAAGTTGAGATAATTGTAAGTGATTACAGAGAGGATGAATTAGCTGTTGAGGTAAGAGATACGGGGATTGGAATGAGTAAAGAATTTTTAGAACATATATTCGAACCCTTCAATCAGGAGTACCATGGATATTCGAGGGAATACGAGGGGAACGGATTAGGATTAGCCTTAGTTAAGAAATATTGTGAGCTTAACAATGCTAAAATTGAAGTTGAGAGTGGAAAAGGAATAGGTTCCACTTTCAGAGTAATATTCAAGAATAATTGAATTTAGGTATTTAGATTGGAGAGGAAATGAAACGAATGCTGGTTGTTGAAGATGATTATTTATCCCAAAGAGTATTTCAGAGGCTTTTTAAAAAGGATTTTAATGTTGATTTCTGTGATTCCAGCGATGAGTATTATAAAAATTTTAGTAATGAAAAGTACGATATCATCATAATGGATGTATCATTAAAAGGGAAAAAAAGCGGACTAGATTTAATTCATGAAATCAAAATTATACAGGATAAGAGGAATACGCCAATAATTTGTCTGACGGCACATGCATTTGCCAAAGACAGAACAAATGCAATAGAATCCGGCGCTGATTTATTTCTTGCTAAACCCGTAATGAATGAAATTTTATTAGATGCAGTAAAATTATTAATCAATAAAAAGTAAAACTACAATTTGAAAAAGGTAAGTTACTTTCAAATCCATTATCTCATAATAAAATCTAACTGCTACACTATTATACCCGATTAGTTATGGAAAAGGAGCAGTCTACAGTAAGCAGTCAGCAGTAAAAAGAAATAATTAGAATAAAGGTTGATATTCAATATGTATATGTGTCGGTTCTAAAATAACTTGATAATCTTTTGTTAAACGGCGGCGGATCTCTAAAAATATCTGATCGATCATTGGCTTTTCAGGAATATTTCTGATTCGAATATCAAATGCATTACCGGAATAATGAAGTGAATGGTGCTGTGCATGTTTCCCATCAGCAATGGAAGTAATTACAAAATCTACTTCGAATGACTTGTACACTTCGCTGGCAATAAAGACAGCAAGTAGTATTTCGGGTTTAATACCAAGTGGTTTAACACTTTGTTTCAATTCCATATTTATATCCTCTTTGATTATGTATTTCTTCTTTTGGCTTGATCCAAAAGAAGCAAAAGATCAAGACTGCAAATTCTTGATGGAATATTTCATTCGCACAATGGAGAAAATTAAACTCCTCCCCCGCTCTTTTATTATAAGGATTTAATAGTATGCGGAGATCGTCAAACAGAAATTTTCTCTTTTCAGTGTGCTCATTCATATTCTTATCATCAAGAATTTGAGGTCATAAACAAATTAATATTTCTAATTTATAATTGAATCGAGATTGCCGTCTATTTCTTTATAAGTATAGCCGTTTTTTTCCATTACATCTTTAAGATTGAATTTGATTTCATAAAGAAGTTTGAATCGTTTATTAGTAGCATCTTCTAATTTTTCCAGACGTTTTTGGTGTTCTAAAATAGACTGATCGATTAAACGGTTTTGAGAAAGAACAGCCCCGATTGAGAATGCCAGGGAGAGAAAAGCAGAGATCAAAATAATCCAGAAATGGATTTTTTTGATATTGAGAATTAGAATATCACTATCACCGTGTTTCATAAAATAGATGCTTGTTCCTTTCTCTTGAAAGAAAGGAACCGAAAGTTCAAGACTGCAAAAATTTTGCTAAAGATTTCATTCGCTTCGCTATGGAAATTTAACTCCCCCGCTATTTGTAATTTTTTTTGAATGCGGGGTTCGAACAGCAATTTCCATTTAACGCTTCGCTCATTCATCTTTTATACGCTAAATTTTTGATGTCGTTTATTAATGCAATTATTTTTAGGTGCAAAAAAACATAAATATGTAACTATTATTTCAGGAATACTTTGGGGTCAGTTAGAGCAAGTTTCTTATGTGTAACTAGAGAATAGATAATGCCAAGAATCAGCGCAACAATAGCTCCGATAATTTCTTCAACTGAGTTGTTTGATATTCCTTGTGTTGCAAGAACGCCAGCACCAACTTTAAGAATCCATTGGATAAGTTTAGCAACAACAAAATCTTTGATTGTCTTCCACATGATGGTTATTCCTTTTACTTTTAAGTGATATAATTTTGCCTGGACAGTTTCGAAAAGGTTTAGTGAGGTATCCGGTAAAGGTTTTTCAGGGACATTCACTGGATTTGAAGCAGAGTATTTATATTTTTTCTCACTCATTTAAAAGATTAAATGATAATTAGAATTACTAATGTGCTTTTACTTTTCTTCCCGCTGAGAAGAGCGGGACAAGCTTGTAAAAAAAGTAATCCCGAAAGAGAATTCGGGATAAACTCCAGATCAAGGATGCAAAATTACTTTCTTCTTCTTTTCTCTTGAAAGAAAAGAAGCCCCGATAATAGAATCGGGGTAAACTCCAGTTCAAGACTGAAAAAATCTGGATAAAAATGCTTTTCGATTTGCTAAAAGAAAATAACTCCCCCGCTCTTGATAGTAATTTATTGTTAGCGGTGTCAAACAGATTTTCTTTTTTTACGCAAATCTCAAACATTTTATTGACGCCAGATTTTTAAGGTCATAAATAATTTTATAATAGATTTATTTCACCGGATTTAACTGTGCCGTTGTTGTATTTGAGTTTGAACATGAGCTTATTACTTGATTCATCAATCCAGAATGTTACATCCTTATTAGCAATTATTGAATCTGCAGGAACCGAATTGTTTGTTGAAAAAATTGGAACTGTGTTATTGAATTTCATTCCTTTGCCAATGTAATATGTGACTGTACCGGCAGTAGTCTTATTAAGTTCACCGATTTTACCACTGTTATCGGTAAGATCAACCATGTTATCATCAATCTTTAATTTCCCTCCAAAATGATATGAGTTGATGCTAATTTTAATTTTTGTCTGACCAGTTTCGCCGGCGGTAAAATCAATACTCGATAGGTCAATATTCATTCTTGGTACAACGGTAGTAGCGACCGGATGCATTGTAAAGAATTTTTTTATGTTATTAAAAACAAACTTTTTTGAGTTGGGAGAAGATTTACCGGAAGCCCATCCGAAATTAAAAGAGACACCAATGTTTAACCTGATGACTTCGGTATTATCCGAAATTGAAATTGAACCGGACCAGTCATCAGTTGGATCATTTCCCCTACCGATTACAGAAAAAGTTTCAATGTTTAGACCGCAAAGTGAAGATGAAGGATTGATAATACGAAATAGAGATTTAAAATTTGTATAAGTTGAATCGGAAGCATCGAGGACCATATTAGTAATAAGAGCGAACATATCACCGCTAATAGTAAAAGCATTTGGGAAATTAGAGTTAGGCATAATTTTAACACGCCAACCATTATAGACCAAATTCCACCCCTGAGTTCTTGATCTGAAGTGGATCTCAATATTTCGTCCGGATAATTCAACTGCGGATGACTGCTGAAGGAGTGCAGGGCTTGAGGAGAATGTTCTTCCGAGAGTTCGGAAATCAGGATCATTTAAATTATTCCAGGTATCTCCGATATATTCGAAAAAGAGAATCCCGTTTTTCTTGGTTCTGATTGAAGGCAGAGAATAATTACCACCAGCAACAAGGATAAAAGCATTGAAGTACATAAGATCATCCGGGAGAGAATCGATTGCCTTCTGAATGGTTGTAAATGCGGTATCCCATGATTTACCATCCTCGATGCCGGAATTATTATTTGCGTTGACAAATATTCTGAAAGCTTTCTCTCCCCATGAAAACGTATTGATATCATCAAACGGAAACTGAATAATTCTTGAGGGATTAATATTACCTTGCTGAAGGAAAGGAGTTAATCTTCTCATAATAGCCACCTATTTCAGAATTATTTGAATTGAATCGCTGGCAACACCAGGATCAAGAGCATAGCCGGCAAGAGCGCTGGAAGTTTTAGGAACTGCTTTGCCTGAAGCATCAGTTTCAACAGGATCACCTACAGCAATTGTTGCAGCCACGGTAACAATTGCGATTCCGATAACTGTTACAGGCATCTGGTCACCTGTACTTGAGTCAGCATTAGAGACACCCAAGCAGACAGCACCGGCAGAAGGAAGATTGCCATTGAA
>JAGXSM010000200.1 GCA_018333725.1 Melioribacter sp.
TTTCTACTGATTTTGCTTAACGGTTTTTCACTTTTCTAAGGTTAGATTTATTTTTGAGGTAACGACTTATTTTTCTCTACCGTATGGTTAGATTATTTATGAGGCAATCCGTATAATTCTCTTTTAAAAAAAGTAATTGACATTTAACCTTATCATGATTAATTTCATTTGAGTCTTAATGAGGGGGTCTTTATATGAAATTCTATCTTTCTTTTTTGATAGTTATTTTCACATTTCTAATTTCTTGCAATGACAATGAAAAAACGAACTCTGAAAATGCAAATTCTCAGTTAGATGCAGCCATTCAATTCCAAACATCACTTATTAGTGAACTCTCACAAAAATTTAAAGTTGATACTCTTGGCGGATCCTTAAATATTCGCAATTCGTTCATGCAATTTGGTATTAATGATTACACATATGATCACTCCAACACTTATAATTATTCTTTACAAGTGTACTTGAAGTGGAAGGAGAATTACAGCAGATATAAAATTAGAGTTTTGTTCCAGGGTAGTAATCATTTCAGCTTTGAATTAAAGGATGATTATACAGTAACAACAGTCGATGTGATCAGCTATACAATGAAAAACCAAAATTTGATTGAATTTAACATCCGATCAGTTTCACTCAATATCTAAATGTATTTTAATTTACTATAAAACTCGCCTAATCAATCATTGATTGGAGATAAAATGGAATTTTCAATTGTTGAAAACAGGAAATATTTTTTCATAAGAATTTTTGTTCTAATTACACTTGGCTTTGCTTTACTTGCCATATTTTCTGTGATTGATATCGTTTATATCATAGTGCCTTTGTTACAGTTTATCCCATTTTTTATATCTCCTAATTTCTTTTATCAACAAAGAGGAACCATGAAATTTGAATTAGAACGGATAACAATTACAACAGAATCAAGTGTCGTAATTAAACACAATGATTTAATAAGCATTAAAATATTCTTAAGTGATCCACGACGTTTTGAAAAGTCGTTCAAATGGATGATACGCGGATGGGTAATAAGATTGGTAATAGATGCGAAGAATGATTTCTTAAACAAGTACAGATTACTAATTAAAAAACAAGAAAAAGAAAAGTTTGTTCAGGTTCTTGAAAAACTCTATACAAAGGGAATAAGAATTCTTGAACGGGATGAACTGGGGGCAAAATATTTTCTCTTAAAAGGAAATTTAACCTATAATGAAATTCAATCGATCAAAGAGAAGTACAAAATTATATGGTGAATAATTTCGTTAATAAAATTGTGTTAAAAATCGTTTCGATTACCTGAAAATAGAAAAGGGAGTTAATGAAAATAAAATTTACTGATGTAGAAGAATACTTATCAGTTTTTCCGGAAGAAATAATTGAATTATTGCAGACGTTAAGGACTGCAATTAAGGAAGCGGCACCCGAAGCAGAAGAAGTAATTAGTTATAACATGCCGGCATACAGGTACCATGGAATACTGGTTTACTTTGCTGCTTACAAAAATCATATCGGTTTTTACCCGGGAAGTTCTCTTATCAATGAAGTATTCAAAAAGGATCTGGTAAAGTATAAAACCTCTAAGGGGACAATTCAATTTCCACTGGATCAGCAATTGCCAATTAAGCTGATTCAGAAAATTGTTAGGTTCAGAGTTATGTATAATCTGGATAAAACCAAAGCAAAAAAGAGAAGATAATTTTTTGCAAAGCTGATATCTCTAATAGATAAAGTGTTTTATCTGCTCGCCTTTGCTTCCTAAATCAGTCATAGCTTCAATACCAATTTCAAGATGCATGTCCAGAAATTTTTGTGTTACAATTCTATCGGATTCTTCTGTTTTAACACCTTCGGGTATCATCGGTAAATCGGAAACTAATAGTAGTGCACCTCGTGCAATTTGATTGGCATAACCGACGATAAATACTGTTGCTGTTTCCATATCAATACCAATTGCGCCAAGTTTCCTTAGATACTTTTTAAATTCATTATCCCATTCCCATACGCGTCTGTTAGTTGTGTAGATTACCCCTGTACGGTATTCAAGTTTTCTTTTTAGAATTTTATCCGAAACAAATTTGTGTAGTTTGAATGAAGGTAGAGCCGGTACTTCAGGAGGGAAATAATCGTTACTGGTACCATCGCCTCTGATTGCAGCAGTTGGAAGTATAAAGTGACCGATTTCAGTAGAATGTTTTAATCCGCCGCACTTACCCAGGAATAAAACTCCTTTTGGAGCGCGTGCAACCAGAAGATCCATAATTGTAGCAGCATTTGCCGAACCAATCCCAAAATTAATTATTGATAATCCTTTGCTATTTGTGGCGGTTTGCATCGGCCGGCCAATACCATTTATATCGCACTTAAACCTTTCGGAAAATTTTGTTATATAGTTATAAAAATTAGTAAGCAGCAAATAATCGCCGAACTCATCAATTTTTGTCCCCGTATATCTTGGAAGCCAGTTCTTGGCAATTTGAAGTTTTGTTTTCATAATTAAATTCCTAAATAGTCTTTATACGTTCAAATTTTTCTGTTATCATTTTATTCCGGTTATCGAAATAATTATTTATCCTTATAACAATTAGAGCAAACAGATAACCTAATAGTGCACCGATTATTGCACCGCCAATTACATCCGAAGGATAATGAACCCCAACGTAAGGTCTGGAAATTGCCATTAGAGTAGCAACTGAATATAAAATCCATTTAACCTTCGGAAATATTTTACCAAAATAAACCGCTGCTGCAAAATTGTTTACTGCGTGTGAAGATGGAAACGAAAAAGAACTTGTGCAGCCGGCAAGAATATTTACATCGGGCAATGCATTGCAAGGTCTAATTCTCTGAAAAAGATCTTTTAAGAATGTACTGCTTAATTGATCCGATGCCACAACAAGTAATATCATTCCAATCGCAGAAATCTTACCTATGCGTCCACCTTTGAAGATTATTATGAAAAAGAGAATTATATAAGCAATATACCAGTGTTTAACTTCGGTGATAAATACAAAGAATTTATCCAGAAATGAGGTTGATAGATTATGATTTATAAAGTAAAAAATCGAAAGGTCTATTTGATACAGAACATCAAGCATAGAAAAATCTTTGATTATTTTGCAAAAAATGAGTATTTAATCTATTGTCGTTTAACAAAAGTTGTTTATTTTCGAAAATAGTAATGGAAACGCCATTAAATTAGTCACTAATTGGAGTATTTCAAAATTTTGTAACAAGAAATCTTCTAACAATTGAAAAAAATATACCGTGATAAACAATAGTCCGAATAACAAATTTCTAACAAAGACCTACGAGCATAAACTCCAGGAATACATTAAAGAAGAGAATAAGAAGCAATTAATTTCCCCTCTAAAGTCGCTTGCTTATTTTACTTCTGCTTCGGGTATTCTCGCACTCGTGCTTGAAGTAAGATATTTTGCACAGCACAGTGTACAGATTTACACTTCCAGACTTTCTTCAATTTTGATAGCTTTCTTAATTTTATTGATCTCAAATACAAAATTCGGCAAGAAATATTCTGTATTATTTATTCATCTTCTTTTGCTCTCTATTATTGTTTCTTTTGGTGTGATGATTTACTTAATCCCCAAGACTTTGATATTCAACTCGCACCTGATAAGTTTAATAATTTTTATAGCCGCATTATTTCTTAGCTGGGAAGTAACTAACCAGATAATTGTTGCTATTTATTACAATGTGGTTTTTGCTGTTTCAATTATTCTAAATAGCCGGGAGATTTATATTCTTCCAAACATGATTGAATCTGTTGTACTTGTTCTTATAATAAGTATTATGGCAATAATAGCAAGTTATATCAATTCAAGGTTACGTCTGGAAGCTTTTACAAAAGGTTATGAAGTATCGCTATCCGAAAGAAAGTATAGAAATATTTTTGACAATTCCGCCGAAGGAATTTTTCAGGTAATGCCTAAAGGCAATCTGATAATTGTGAATCCGGCATTTGTAAAACTATTGGGATATTCTGCCGATGAAGAAATTTTAAGACTTAATTTCATAAAAGATTTCTTTATTCGTGACAGCGACTGGGAATTATTAAATAAACTTTTAGATAAACAGGGGAAAGTAAAAAATTACAGAGTTCAGTTTAAGAAGAAAGACGGGGGAGAAGTTACCGTCCGTTTGAATGTTCGTGTTAATCTTAACGATGACGGTTCTACATATTTTGAAGGAAGTATACAGGATATAACCCAACAGGTTCAAGCCGAAAATGAAAAGCAGAAAGCACTTGAAGCGCTTAGAGACGAAAAAATGAAAGCTGATATTAGTGCTAAAAAAGCTCAGCAGGAAAGTAATTTCAAATCCAAGTTCCTTGCTAATATGAGTCATGAAGTTAGAACTCCGATGAATTCTGTTATGGGATTTTTAACATTGATTGAAAATGATTTATTTGAGAGTAAGGAAGAATTAAAAAACTTTTCACAGGATGCACGTTTAGCAGCTCAAACACTATTGGATATAATCAATAACATTCTCGACATCTCT
>JAGXSM010000201.1 GCA_018333725.1 Melioribacter sp.
GGGCAGATAGCTCAGTCGGTAGAGCAAAGGACTGAAAATCCTTGTGTCGGCGGTTCGATTCCGTCTCTGCCCACCCATAGAGGAAGCAAATGCTTCCTCTTTATTTTTAAAATCTTGCATGTGCTACTCTCCATTAAAAAGGTAGGTTCTTTATCCACACAGATTTTGCTTAATAAAACTCAATTATTCTATCCAACTTTGATATCCATTCATACATCTAAATTGCACGGACATCTTGTTCTATAATTAATCTAAAATATTAGATTAATTTTCAGCTAATTCTAAATGATAATTGAAAATTTTTTTATAGTATTACTTGTTGAATAAATGCATTTCTAAATAATTAGGGGTAAACATGAAAAAACTAACATTAGGATTATTTATGATTTTATTTTCATCTGTAATCTTTGCACAATTGCCGCCAATTATTGACCGCGAAATTTTCTTCGGCGATCCTGAATTAGCCGGCGCACAAATATCTCCAGACGGAAAGTATATCACATTTCTTAAGCCATTTAATGGTGTCAGAAATATCTGGGTTAAAGAAAGAAATCAGAAATTTGAAGAAGCCAGACCATTAACTGCCGATACGAAACGTCCTATCGGTAATTACTTCTGGTCTTATGATAGTAAATATGTTCTTTACGTTCAGGACCAGGGTGGGAATGAAAATTTTAGAATTTATGCTGTTGATCCATCTCAAAAGGGAGATCCTGTACCTCATGCAAGAGACCTTACTCCACTGGAAAATGTTAGAGCTATGATAATAGATTTACCTAAACAAAGACCAGACGAAATAATGGTTGGTCTTAACGACAGGAATCCTCAACTGCATGATGTGTACAAATTAAAAATCTCAACGGGTGAGAGAACTCTTATTCGTAAAAATGAAGAGAATATTGCCGGATGGATGACTGACATTGATGGTAATTTAAGAATTGGAATAAGGCAGACAGAAGATGGCGGCTCAGAGATCTTAAAAATAAAAGGTGAAAAACTTGAGTCTATTTACAAAGTAACAAGTGAAGAGACTGCAAATCCGGTTAGATTTACTCCGGATGGAAAAAGCTTTTATCTTATTTCGAACAAAGGTGATAATATTGATAAAGCAGAATTATTGCTGTTCGATCTTAACTCGGGTAAAACAAAACTGGTTGAAAAAGATCCGATGAATGAAGTTGATATTGCTTCTGCAGTATTTTCGGATAAAACAAATGAGTTAATTGCAACGGTTTATGTTGGAGCTAAGAGAAGAGTATATCCAAAAACGAAAGAATTTGAAAATGTTTACAATACTCTTAAAAAATTACTTCCGGAAGGGGATGTTAATTTAAGTTCATCAACTGAAGACGAGAATTTATGGATAGTATCTGTTTCACGAGATGTAGATCCCGGCTCAACATATTTGTATGATAAAAAAGCTGGAAAGGTTGAATTGCTTTACAAATCACGGCCCACACTTCCAACAGAATATTTAGCTCCCATGGAACCCTTCAGTTATAAAGCAAGAGATGGTATGACAATTCATGGTTATCTGACACTTCCAAAAGGAATTGAACATAAAAATCTTCCTGTAGTAATGTTTGTTCATGGTGGACCATGGGCACGCGACTTCTGGGGTTATAATCCTTATGCACAGTTTCTTGCTAATAGAGGTTACGCAGTATTTCAACCAAATTTTAGAGGTTCCACTGGTTATGGAAAGAAATACTTGAATGCCGGTAATAAACAGTGGGGAACAGGTTCAATGCAGCATGATATTACAGATGCCGTAAAGTATTTGATTGGGAAGGGGATAGCCGATCCTAAACGAGTTGCAATTTCTGGCGGCTCTTATGGCGGTTATGCTACTCTTGCCGGTCTGGCATTCACCCCCGACCTATATGCATGTGGATTTAGTATTGTAGGTCCATCAAATATTATAACACTTCTTAATTCAATTCCTCCATACTGGGCTCCAATTAGAAAAACATTTGCAATTCGTGTTGGTGATATGGATAAACCTGATGAATTAGAAATGCTTAAAAAACAATCCCTTCTTAATTCTGCTGATAAAATTACTGCACCTCTCTATGTTGTTCAGGGTGCTAACGATCCACGTGTTAAAAAAGCCGAATCGGATCAGATTGTTGTTGCATTAAGAGATCTGAAAAGAGATGTTGAATATATGGTTGCCCCTGATGAAGGACATGGATTTGCAGGACTCGAAAACAGATTAGCAATGGTTGTTGCAATGGAACGTTTTCTTGCTAAACACTTAAACGGCAGAGTGCAAGAGGATGTTCGTGAAGCTATACAGAAAAAATTAAATGACATAACAGTTGATATCAATACAGTTACTATGCCTAAAAAAGTAGAAACTGGAACTTCCAGCGAATACAAGTCTTACGATGGAAGTAAAATAAAATTGGGCAATGTTAATTTCTTATTTACAGTTGAAACACAAGGTCAAAAATTTAATATGAATGTTGGTAGAACATTAACAAAGGAATTGTTTAATGGTAAGGATGTAATACGCTCCGTTGATATTACATCAGGTATGATGGGTGGAAATGATACTCTCTTAGTGGATGCAAAAACTTTGTTGCCGGTAGCGCGTAATATTAAACAAGGTATGGGAACTGTCCATTTAAAATTTGAAAACGGAAAGGTCGAAGGGATGCTGGAAGCCGGACCTCAAAAATTGCCCATTAATGTAAATGTTGATGTGCCAATTGTATCTGATGGTGCTGGTTTAGAAATGATGATCGAATCTCTCGCATTAACAGAAAATTCAACTGTAAAATTTTATCAACTCGATTTAATGGATGCAAAGACAAAAGAATATATTCTAAAAGTAGTTGGCAGCGATAAAATAAATGTATCTGCCGGTGATTATGAAACATATAAAGTTGATATTAAAGAAGTAAGTGGTGAAGGTGAACCAATTCATAAATGGGTTGATAAAAACAGCGGTAAAACTATTAAAACAGTTACAAAGCTTGGTGCTCAAATGGGTGGGGGAACTGTAACTATTGAATTAACAAAATAAATAAATTCAAAAGCAAAGCCCGCTAATTGCGGGCTTTACTTTTAATTGCTTAATTAAGTTTAATTGGAAGTTTCCTAATTCTCTTTCCAATAGCAGCATAAATAGCATTACATAATGCCGGGGCACAAGCACCAATTCCAACTTCGCCAACACCGCCTACTTTTTCAAAATTGGTTAAAATATGAGATTCAATTACCGGAGTTTCCGAATATGTTAATAATTGATAATCATCATAGTTCTTTTCTACTACTCCACCGGATCGAATAGTAATTTCTCCTTTCAAAGCAGCAGTTAAAGCAAATACAATTGCTCCTTCTAATTGTGCTTCTACGGTATCCGGATTTACTATTGTTCCGCAATCAATAACAGCGGTTACCTTTTCTAGTTTTACTTCATTAGTTATTACAGAAACTTCAATTACTTCTGCACAGAAACTTCCATAACCTTCAAAGCAAGCAATACCTCTTCCTCTTCCTTTTGGTAGAGGGGAATTCCAGTTCGATTTTTCAGCAGCTACTTCTAATACTTTTCTCAATCTCGAATCTTTTGGTATAAGAGCTTTTCTGAATTCATAAGGATCTTTATTACCAAGATGAGCGAGTTCATCAATAAACGACTCTATTACGAAAGGATTCTGAGTATTATAAACCGACCTGTACCAGGAAACCGGAACATGCGTAGGAACTATCGTACCTGTTATTTTCATATTAGGAATCTGATAAGTTAACCTTCTTGTTCCTTCACCTATGTCAGCATCTTTAACCGGGATATTTCTATTGAATCTCTGAGCTGTAATTGATTCAGCTATTACATGATGATAAAAATTAATCAGTTTACCTTCCTTATCAACTGAACCTTTTACTTTATGCATACTTGCGGGACGGTAAACGCTATGCTTCATATCATCCTCTCGTGTCCACGTAAGCTTAATAATCTTACCGGTTTTCTGTGCAATAACAGCAGCTTCAACAGCCCAATCGGATACAAGTCTTCTTCCGAAAGCACCGCCAATTAAAGTAACATGAACAATAACATCATCTTCTTTAAACCCGAGTGCTTTAGCTACCTGTGTTCTTGCATCCTGAGGATTCTGCGATGGAGCCCACAATTCTGCTCTACCATTTTCAACTTTGGCAATACAGTTCATTGGTTCTAATGGTGCATGACAGAGAAAGGGTAATTCATAAACACTCTCAATTGTTTTTATTCCCGGTAAATTATAATCAGGATTTCCTCTCAATTCAATTTCCGATCCCTCATCATTTAAGAATTTAGTCATACTATTTCTAATTGAGTCAGAATCAATATTTGCGTTAGGACCAAAATCCCATTCAACCTCAAGTGATTGTTTACCCATAAAAGAGTTCCATGTTGAATCGGCAATAATCGCAACACCCTGAGGTATTTCAATAACATCAATAACACCTTTAACCAATTTTGCTTTATCGGCTCTGAATGATTTTACTTTTCCTCCAAAAGATGGACATCGCGATACTGATGCATAAACCATACCCGGAATAACAACATCAATTCCGAACTTTGCAGCACCATATATTTTAGCCGGTGTATCCAGTCTATGAATTCTTTTACCAATAATTTTATAATCCTTTGGATCCTTGAGTTTAACATCTTTTGGTATTGGCAATTTTGATGCATCTTCAACTAATTCACCATAGCCTAATTTTTTACCATTTAGATTATTAATTACAAATCCATTCTCGGCAGAACAATTAGTAATATCAATATTCCATTTTGCAGCAGCCGCGCTTATAAGCATAACTTTTGCAGTTGCCCCAGCAATTCTAAACGGATCGAATGTTCTTCTAATACTCTGGCTTCCGCCAGTGGATTGATTTCCAAAAACCGGGTGACCATCGGCT
>JAGXSM010000202.1 GCA_018333725.1 Melioribacter sp.
GCCTTCCTACGGGCCGGAAATGCGAGGTGGTACTGCTAATTGTATCGCTATTATTAGCGATTCCAAAATAAGCTCCCCAATTTTAACAAAGTTCGATACCGTTATTGCATTAAACCAACCTTCATTAGATAAATTTGAATCGGCAGTAAAGCCCGGCGGTTTATTAATCTACGAGGCAAGCACAATAATTAATCCTCCAACCAGAACAGACATTGATATAGTGCCTATTGAAGCTGCAAATGAAGCAACCAAACTGAACAATAGTAAAGTAATGAACATGATAATATTAGGTGCTTTCTTGAAGAAAAAACCTGTTATTACATTCGAAAATGCTTTAGATGGATTAAAGAAAGTACTGCCGGAAAGATATCATAAATTAATACCGCTAAATAAAGCTGCAATGGAAAGGGGGATGGAAATTGCAGAAAGTATTAATACCCCCGCTTAGTATTTTCAAAGATTATTACTTAATACACAATCATATTTTAATAGGTCTCGTAAGAGACCTGTATTTTAATATATGAGGCAAGTTATCAGGAATAGATTATCAAAATTTCTTCTGCTTATAAAAGGATTAAGTGATTTTTGATTTTTTCGATAATTATATATGATAATCTTTGTGATTTGACTCTATTGATTTTAGGTTTTTCTTTAATAAATTCAAACCGGAATAACGAAGTTAAATAATAGTTCTACTGGTTCAATAATTCTACTGAACTTAGTTGAAAATAAAATTGTTTTCATTTTCATCCGGTTATTTCATACTTAAAATTCACTCTTAAGAAGGATAGCTTGGTTGCAATAGATCTTATTTACGATTTATCGCTCCTTGTCGCAATAATAGTCTTTTCAGGTTTTATTGACGAGAGGTTTGATAGAAATAAACTACCTGGAAAGATATCACAAGGAATCCTATTTGGTATTGCGGCACTTATCGGTATGCTGGATCCTTTTGAACTTGAAAAGGGAATATTTTTCGACGGACGATCAATTGTAATTAGTTTATGTACCTTATTCTTTGGTCCTCTCTCAGGATTCATTTCTTTAATACCGGCTTTTATTTACAGGATAATTGTTGGCGGTGCCGGTGTTTACATGGGGATTGGTGTAACAATTTCCTCTTTTATAATCGGGTATTATTTCAACAAAAAAAGAAACGAAGGATTTGTATTCGATAATTTAAAACTCTACTTATTTGGTCTTATCGTTCATTTTGCAATGTTATTTTGGGTTTTAATACTTCCTGCAAATAAAATTATTTCTACTTATCAAAATTTATCCTTCACAATACTTGTTGTTTACCCGGTTATTAGTCTTGTTATTAGTAAAATATTAATTGATCACGAAGAAAATAGAAACTCTATAAAAATAATTGAAAGAAACGCAAAACTATTCAGAACAACATTATATAGTATTGGTGATGCAGTAATAACCACGGATATAAATGGTACTATTCAACAGATGAATCCTATTGCGGAACAGTTGACCGGATGGATAGAAACTGATGCAGTCGGAAAGTACCTTTATGAAGTTTACGTAATTATAAATGAAGAAACTAAAATTCGTCAGGTCAGTCCTTTTGATGAGATAATTAATTCGGGAAAAATTCTGGAGCTTGCAAGTAATTCCAGATTAATATCAAAAGACGGAAGAGAAATTTCAATTGCCGATAGTGGAGCTCCGATAATTGATGATAATGACAAGATTATTGGAGTGGTTTTAATTTTCAGAGATCAATCCAAAGAGAAAGAGAAGCAAAAGCTGATTTATGAAAATGAAGCAAGACTAAGAAGAGCAGAGAATATTGCCGGTGCCGGTAACTGGGAAATTGACCTTAACAATGGTTTGATTTATGGTTCCGAAGGGGCGCAGAAATTATATGGCCTTCAAGCTAACGTCTGGGATTTATCAGTTGTTCAACAAATACCCTTACCGGAATACCGTGAAAAATTAAATTCAGCACTTACAAATCTCGTAAAATATAATGAGCCATATGATGTTGAGTTTAAAATCAAACGACCGGATGGCAAAATTCTTTATCTTCATTCAGTGGCAGAATATGATAAAGAAAAAAATAAAATCTTTGGCGTAATTGAGGATATAACTGATTATAAAAATGTTATTAAAGCACTAAAAGAAAGCGAAGAAAAATTTAAAGTTATTTTTAATAGGTCATTTGGTTTGGTTGGATTACTTACTCCTGATGGGAGGGTTATAGAAGCAAATGAAACGGCTTTAAAAATGATTGGTAAGTCGATGGCACAGCTTCATAATACCCAATTCGAAAAGTCACCATGGTTTAATCATTCGCTAATTGAGCAGACTAAAATTACCGATGCAATAATAAGAGCAGCAGAAGGTCAATTTATTAGATTCAATACAACTCATATAGACTCCGAAGGTAAATTACGATATATCGATTTTTCTATAAGCCCTGTTAAAGATGAAAATGGAAATACATTATTACTTATACCCGAAGGAAGAGATATAACTGATGTAATTAAAGCAGAAGAAGAGATAAAAGAACGTGAAAGAATCTATTCTACACTCTTAAGTAATCTGCCAGGATTTGTTTACCGTTGTAAAAATGATAAAGACTGGACAATGGAATTTATTAGCAATGGCTGCGTAGATGTTACAGGATATAAACCGGAGGAATTTATTAATAATAACCTGATTGCATTCAATGATATTATTCATAAAGAATATCAGGAGATTATCTGGAAAGAATGGCAACGGATATTAGCAGAAAAAAGTGTATTTGAATATGAATATCAAATTACAGCAAGGGATGGTTCAATTAAATGGGTTTGGGAAAGAGGTAGAGGAATTTTTTCTTCAAAAGGTGAACTTCTATTCCTGGAAGGATTTATTACTGATGTTACTATCAGGAAAAAATCGGAAGAGGCACTGATCGAAAGTGAGGAACTTTTCAGAAATCTGGCAGAATCTACTTCTACTGCTATTTTTATTTACCAGGGCTCTAAATTTGTTTTTGCAAATAAAGCTGCTGAAATATTAACCGGTTATTCAAATGATGAGTTGATGAAATTCGATTTCTGGGAATTTGTTCATCCGGATTATAGGGAATTAACTAAAGAACGTGGATTATCAAGGCAGAAAGGCGCAAATATTCCAAATAGATATGAGTTTAAGATTGTAACAAAAGATGGAAGGGAAGTCTGGATCGATTTTGCCGCCGGTAGAATCAACTGGAAAGGAAAGCCAGCTGCTATTGGGTCTGCCTTTGATATAAACGATAAAAAATTGTCGGAAATAAAATTAAAACAGGATGAAGAACTATTCCGAACAATTTCTAATTTAACTTCCGATTACCTCTTTTCTACAAATATAAATCCTGATGGAAGAGCTACATATAATTGGGTAGCCGGTGCATTTGAAAAACTAACCGGTTATACTTTAGAAGAGTATAGAAAAATAGGCGGCTGGCAAGCGTTGCTTCATCCCGATGATGTTGAAGAAGATAAAAGTGCATATCTGAAATTGCTCAATAATCAAAACGTGATTACCGAAGCAAGAACAATCCATAAAAATGGCAATATTGTTTGGGTTCGAATTTATGCCAAACCTGTTTGGGATTCTATTAATAATAAATTGATTGCAATCCAGGGTGCTGTTCAGGACATAACAGATAGAAGAAGATCTCAATTAATTCAGAGAATCCAATACAATATTGCATACGCAATAACAAGTTCTATAAAAACTTTTGAATTGTTCGATATTGTCCGCAAAGAGTTATCGCATCTGATGAATACAAAAAACTTTTTCGTAGCATTCTACGACGAGAAAACAGACACACTTGCAAGCGACCTTGATAGGGATGAGAAGGATGAAATCGGAACATGGTCAGCTCAAAAATCTTTAACCGGTTACTTAATAAAATCTCAGAAAACACTATTGTTATCCAAACAAGAGATTCTAGAATTACATAATACTGGCGCTATAGAGTTGGTTGGTACATTACCGGAAGTATGGCTTGGTTCACCATTAAAAATCGGCAATAAAATTATAGGTGCTGTTGTAGTCCAAAGTTATGACGACCCCCATGCTTACGATGAGTTCTCATTACGAACATTTGAGGTGATTGCAAATCAATTGTCGGTTTATGTTCAAAGAAAAAGAACCGAAGAAGAACTTTCAATTCTTGCACGTGCAATTTATCAAACACCTTTAAGTATAGTTGTAACAGATACCTCCGGAAATATTGTTTATGTTAATCCAAGTTTCGAACGAATTGCCGGTTATTCCAAGGATGAAG
>JAGXSM010000203.1 GCA_018333725.1 Melioribacter sp.
TTCATTGTCTCCGATAATCTTACCAATGGATGAGTCTTATTTATTATTTCTTCTAAACGGACTTTGAAGATTTCAAGCGTCTTTTGTTCGTTTCTTGGTTCCATTTTTTGCAAGCTTTCCTTCTCGTTTTTGATTTCTCTTGCAAATTTAATCCTTACTTTTCTTCTTTTCAGGCTTTTCTTTATTAACTCTATCTGTTTTTTCAGCAGAGACTAATTAAAAACTGGGAAAGTTAATTTTTCTTATTAAATGAAATACATGTACCGCGCAAAATAAGTTGAGTATCTATTATAATATTTTTTGTTTCAGTCTCATCAGGTTCCTTAATGCTTTTCATTATAAGATCCATCGAAGCTTCACTTAATAATTGTGTGGGCTGATCAATACAACTTAAGGGTGGTGAAAGAAAGTTTTGAACTTCAGCATTTCCAAAACAGATTATATCTATGTCGTCCGGAATTTTTAGACCCACTTCTGCAGCGGCTATATAAACTCCCAATGCAACTGGATATGTAACTGTTATAAATATATCAGGTAAGTTCTTTTGATGATACAATCTCATGAATGCATCATAACCATATTTTTCTCCAAATCCTCCTTCAATTATCCAATCAGAATTAATTTCAATTCCATAAGAATTCATTGCATCAATAAAACCCTGTTTACGATCGCGACCGATATTAATATTTGTATAACCGGCAAGATGCCCAATCTTACGATATCCTAATTTAATTGCATGTTCAATTGCTTTGAATGATCCCTGTCGGTCGTTAACAGCAACTGAATTAATATTTTCGATTTGAGGAATACGATCTATAAAGACAATAGGAATTCCTCTTCGTTTAACCATATCGAAAATTTCGTAATTATATGTTTCCTGAGTAATTGAAATAATAATTCCATCAACTTTCATTGCTAACAATGTATGAATATGCCGTTTTTCCCGTTCGGGATTTTCCTGAGAGACAGTAAGAATAATCTCATAATTATGTTCAAAGGCAACATTATAAATATGTTCAATAATAGAACCGAAAAAGAAATGAGCTATTTTAGGAATTACGACACCTATTGTATTGGATTTTCTTGCCGATAAATTGCGAGCCATAATATTCGGTGTATATCCTAATTCCTCTGCAACTTTTTTAATCAGTTTAGTTGTAGCTGGTGAGATATCCGGGTGATTTCTAAGAGCTTTGGAAACAGTCACAGTCGATACATTTAGTCTGCTTGCTATATCATTTAATGTAATAGCTTTGTCTTTCATAAAATTCTCAATAATCTAAATTTTCGAAAAATTTCTCAACTTAATCAATTTACTTTATGGTTTACTTTATTGATAACGCAACTTCACCATAATAACTCAATTTGTCAAGAAGTATTTTCGAAATCAGATTTATATGGATTGAATAGAGATAAGTATTATTAGAGATGAGTATTATTATTGATAGAATAATCCACTTGAAAATAGAATAACAACTTTTTATTAAAGCATTTAGCACGATGTTGGGTGAATGACTAAATATTAGTAGTTCCCATTTTTGATATTATAAATTACTGCTTTCTTGAAAATTTCGTTCAAAATTATTTTTTATAAAATAATCGTTTGTTAATACTGGATTACCTTATGGTCGATATTAATGTATCTATTCATTATTCTTCTTTCAACGGATATTTCCGGTTTTCTTAACTTTAATTTTACTTTTATTATTGAGTACTTTTTTTACATTCATTAAAACATTATTAACAATTGCACTGTCTTTGTTTTTATTTCCTTCAAGCTCTACAAAAGTTTTTGCCATTGTATTTACAGATGATAGTTGAATAATACCATTACTTACATTTCTAAATATTATTACATTATCAGCAGTAAGGTCTGAATCAACTTTCAAACCGGTTATTTTAATATCCTTTACATCATCAACAATAATAGCGGGGCGCGAATCGGAATTTTTCAATCGGAGTTCAACATTATTTAGATTAATATTCTTAACATGTCTGATATAGAAACCATATGAAGGAAGATTACCCCATTTAGTGCTTTCGGGATAATGATCTTCAAGTTCGGGTAATATTTTCTTTGCATCTTCTATTGTTCCCCCGCCGAGAAATTCTATTGAAATATTACTTAGCGTTACATTATGAACATAGTGATCTGGAATACCTGTTATTGAAGAACCAATGGAAGATTGAACATCTGTAGCAATAATATTGCTTATCA
This sequence comes from Melioribacter sp., assembly GCA_018333725.1. Taxonomy (GTDB): domain Bacteria; phylum Bacteroidota; class Ignavibacteria; order Ignavibacteriales; family Melioribacteraceae; genus DSXH01. The sequence continues at coordinate 2,219 of JAGXSM010000203.1, forward strand.
ATACATCCTTAAATATTCCCTCATCCGGTGCTTGTTGATCATCATAAAATTTACGTGCACGGTTTCCCAATCTCATATATATTGGTACATGAGTTCCTTCAATTCTAATATTGGAAATTGTAACCCCCTCAAGGATTCCTCCGTCAACCATACCAAGAGTAATTCCACTTATTCCTTTTGGTTGCCCGTATATTGGGCCTGTATCAATAGAAGGTTTTACAACTATATTAGAAATCGAGATATTTCTAAATCCGCCGTGAGATTCTGTGCCGAGTTTAATAGCATTACAGTGACTGCTTATAACACAATTAGTTATTACAACATTTTCCGTAATGCTAAATGAAGTGCTTTTCAATGTTATACCATCGTCATCAGTATCACCAATACAATCGGAGATAATTACATTTTTACAGCCATCTATGTCAATCATATCATTATTCTGATTAGCATGGTTATAGACACGAATACCCTTGATAAATAAATCCTCGCAAGCAAGATACTGCTGCATCCACATTGCTGAATTCTGCATCGTTATATTTTCAATATGGACATTTTTACACTCGACAAATCTGATCACATATGGCCGGTTTTTATAGCGTTCCGGTTTTTCTCTTGTTGTTACTTTAAATGCACTTCCCTGTCCATCAATTGTACCATCCCCCCGTATTGAAATATTTTCTGCTTTTTCTGCATAGAAAATACTATGTTTAAGAAAAGCATCGTTATACGACTTCATTTTAGGTTGGAATTCCTTATAGTCGGAAATATTTGTACTTCCCAACAGAATAGCCCCGGTTGAAATAAAGATCTCTACATTACTCTTCAATTCCAATGAGCCTGTTAAATATTTTCCTGAAGGTATAATTACTGTCCCGCCGGTAACCGAACATTGATCGATAGCTTTTTGAATTGAAGCTGTTTCAAGTGTTATTCCATCACCAACAGCACCGTAATTTTTTACATCATAAAAAATGTTCTGGCATATCGCTGCATCAACAAAAAGTATAGAGAATACGATTAGCAATTTTAATTTCATAAAATTTCATCCTGTCTTAAATTTTTAATTAACAGCTAATACTGAAATACTTTTCCGTCAGCTAAAACTTCCTGTTTAATTTTGTCGAATGTAACAAACTTCTTTGTTCTAAGCGCTGCAGTTACCATTATATTAGCAACGGAATGATCATAACCAGCTTCTACTGGTGCATTAGGTTCTTTACGTGAACGGATGCATTCCATCCAGTTAAGCATATGAAGTGATGTCATTGGATCAGCACCTGTGTTAGCACTGGTCTCAACTTTCAACTCAGAATCTGTAAGATCAATTTCCGGAAGCAGATTTGATTTCATTTTCATTGACTTTGCAAATTGATCTGTTAATCCGCCATTTGGTGTAACTTTATTAGTGTCCAGGTTCAATTCCCCGTTGTTAGAATAATAAATTTCTTTTACACCTCCGGCAGAGTTAAACATCCTTGATGAATACACGAGAGAATGTCTGGCTATACATATCAACCGACAAATTGACTCGGCCGAAGTACTTTATAAATTATCCGAATTATTTATCGCCCATGGAATACCAGATCATATACGTTCGGATAATGGATCAGAGTTTACAGCGGAGTCAATACGGAAGTGGTTGCAAAGATTAGGAGTAAAAACAGCCTTCATAGAACCCGGCAGTCCATGGGAGAATGGCTACATAGAATCATTTAATGGAAAATTAAGAGATGAGTTGTTGAACGGAGAAATATTTGATACTATTTTAGAAGCAAGAGTAATAACTGAGCAGTGGAGAAATCATTACAACAAAAAACGGCCACATAGCTCCTTAAATTTTCGACCTCCGGTACCGGAGGTCATCATCCCTCATCAATATGCCAGTGCTTGATGGCGGAGACTAACATTTATACTGGTACAACTAATAGGGGCAGGTCAATCCCTCAGGGGAATTATATAATATGTCACCGGAACAATTTGATGAAAGATTAAACTGGGCTACTTCTATAATTCTTGCAGATGTTGAGACTAAATGTCTAATGCTTCATCCCGATTTTTTTACAAGAGCAAAGTGGGGCGATAAACCCGTAACATTTCCTGATCGGTTCGACCTTATTAAAACATGGATCTCTGAAGGCGGACATTTTCATATGAA
>JAGXSM010000204.1 GCA_018333725.1 Melioribacter sp.
GAAGGAACTGAATCGCGAAGTCAGCTTTATGAAGTTGAAATTCCCAGAATGATTGCAATAGAAAAAGATAAGGGTTCAGGATTACTACAGGTTTGCTGTTTTGGAGGAATAATTTTTGGATTACCTTCTCCAACTATTGTTATGATGAATGATAAAAAAATTTTCGGACTCTCAAAAGAAATTCCGATTTTTTCTTTTTACTCGGGAGGTTATAATTACCCAATCGGTTATGTTGGTGCAGAATACTCATACCTGTTTAATTCAGATAAAAAAAATTTTATAAGAATTGGTTACAAACATATTTTCCAGATACCATTAATAGAATATGTATCAATAGGTGCAAATTACTTTTCGGATTTCAAAGGATATAATGGGGTTAGTCCTGAACTTTCAGTCGGATTATTTAAGATACAAAATGTGTTTACTTTGTATTCAAGGTATCGTTACAATATTCAACCGGGTAGAAGTGGAACCGACTTTCACGAATTCTCAATAGGGCTTTATTCCAATTTCTTTTCTCTTAATCTATAAATGAAAATTAATTTCAATGGGTAAAGAATTAAACAACACTACAGATAATCTTAATTTACTAACCGTAAGCGAACTTACCGGTCAGATTAAATCAACACTCGAAGAGCAATTCATTGAGGTAAGTGTAATAGGTGAGATTTCTAATTTCAAAGCTCATATTTCCGGGCACTGGTACTTTACATTGAAAGATATCGGCGCACAAATAAGCTGCACAATGTGGAAGGGATTGAACAATTACGTTTTCTTTACGCCACAGGATGGAATTAAAGTAATAGTTCAGGGAAGAATTACTGTATATCCTCCACGCGGTAATTACCAGATTGATGTCCGTTCGATGAAACCGGCTGGAATTGGTGAGTTACAAGCAGCATTCGAAAAACTGAAGCAAAAATTATCAGCTGAAGGATTATTTGATGGACAACACAAAAAATCAATTCCCAGATTTCCTAAAAAGATTGGAGTTGTAACTGCGATTGATGGCGCTGCTTTTCAGGATATGAAGAATATTGCTTCCAGAAGATATCCTCTTGCAGAAATTATTATCGCATCGTGTAAAGTTCAAGGTGAAGGTGCAGCACTGGAAATTGCCAATAGTATTAAACTCCTGAATACGCAGAAGGATATTGATGTAATTATAGTAGGACGTGGGGGAGGTTCATTAGAAGATTTATGGGCATTTAATGAAGAAGTTGTTGCCCGTTCTATTTTCGCTTCTAAAATTCCGGTTATAAGTGCAGTTGGACACGAAATTGATTTTACGATATCAGACTTTGTAGCCGACCTAAGAGCACCAACACCATCTGCCGCAATGGAACTTGCAACTCCTAATAAAGATGAACTCTTTGCCTTTATAGACGATTTTTCCTATTATTTCACGCAGAAAATATTGGAAATTATTTCTGATACTAAAGATGAAGTAAGTAGAACCATCACCTCTTACGGATTCAGATATCCATTTGATCTGATCAAAAATGAATTTCAATTTTTAGATAACCTTATTTATAGATTTCAGAATTTCTTTGATAATCGGTTCTCGATTTATCAAAATAAGCTTACACTTCTCGAAAGTAGAATTAACAGTTTTGATATAAATAATACACTCAAAAGAGGTTTTTCAATAATCAAACAAAATGGCAGAATTGTTCCACGATTAAAAAATTTCGAAAAAGAAAAATCAACTGAAATTAAATTTTACGATGGAGAAATAAAACTTTAACATGACAAAGAAAAAAGAAAGTTCGTTTGAAAGTTCGCTTCAAAGACTTCAGGAAATTTCCGATATCCTTGAAAAGGGTGAAATAGGTCTTGAAGATTCAATAAAATTATACGAAGAGGGAATTAATTTGGCTAAAAATTGTTATAGTAGTCTAAAGGAAGCCGAGTTAAAAGTAACCGAAATAAAAAAGCAGTTCGAAAACGGGCTGAAACAATAATTATAAATGGAAATTGTATGGTTGAAGTAGATAAATCAAAATATCAGGTTTTATTCAAGGTCGATTCTCCAAAAGATATCAGAAGTCTTACAGTTCCAGAATTAAAAACTCTCTGCTCAGAAATCCGTGAATACATGGTCGATGTTATTTCTCAGATTGGTGGTCACTTTGGCGGCGGACTTGGAACAGTTGAGTTGACTGTTGCACTTCACCGTGTTTTTAATACTCCTGCTGATCAAATTGTTTGGGATACCGGGCATCAGGCATATCCTCATAAAATTGTTACAGGCAGAAGAGACCAGTTAGGTACTATCCGTCAATTAAACGGAATAAGCGGATTTTTAAAACGCACAGAAAGTGAATATGATTCTTTTGGAGCCGGACATGCATCTACTTCAATTTCTGCTGCATTAGGAATGGCTGTTGCAAATGATATCAATAAAACAAATAACAAGGTTGTTGCTATTATTGGCGACGGTGCTATGACAGGTGGAATGGCTTATGAAGCTATGAACAATTCAGGAATGTTAAAAAGTAATCTGATAGTAGTGTTAAATGATAACCAGATGTCAATTGCTCCTAATGTATGGCAGATTTCTAAATATTTTACAGAAATGATTTCACATCCCGAGTATAATAGATTTAAAGGAGCTATCTGGGATCTTACAGGTAAGTTAGATGACTTCGGCGATAGAATTAGAAAAGTTGCAGCAAGAGTTGAACATGGAATTAAAGCTATTGTTACACCGGGGATGCTATTCGAAGCGTTAGGTTTCAGGTATTTTGGACCGATTAATGGTCACAATATTAATCAGCTTGTAAAAATATTCGAACAGATAAAAGAATTAAAAGGACCAATTCTTGTCCACGTTCTTAGTGAAAAAGGGAAAGGATATAAACCGGCTGAAGGTCATGTTCAGAGACTTCATGCTTCCACTCCTTTCGATAAAGTTACTGGTCAGGCATTTAAGAAAGCCGGTGCACCTCAGGCATACACAACTATTTTTGGAAAAGCCTTAGTAGAAATAACCAGATTGAATGAAAAAGTTGTTGGTATTACTGCAGCCATGCCGGATGGAACCGGTTTAGATATTCTTCAAAAAGAAGTTCCAGACCGATATTATGATGTAGGAATTGCAGAAGAACATGCTGTTACATTTGCCGCCGGTCTTGCAACTCAAGGTGTTATACCGGTCGTTGCAGTCTATTCAACATTTTTGCAGCGTGCATTCGATCAGATTATCCACGATGTTGCACTTCAAAAACTCCATGTAGTGTTCATTCTCGATCGAGCCGGCTTAGTTGGTGCCGATGGACCAACCCACCATGGAACATTCGACCTTACCTATTTGAGACTGATACCCGGTATGGTAATAATGTCTCCAAAGGATGAATCCGAATTACGTGATATGCTGTTTACAGCAACGAATTATAAAAATGGACCTATTGCACTTAGATATCCGCGTGGTTCTGCTCTTGGTGTCGAATTGAAAGAAGGGTTTACAGAAATTCCTATTGGAAGCAGTGAATTGATAAAAAGCGGTGAAGATGTTGCTCTTCTTGCTGTGGGTAATATGGTTGAATATGCTAAGAAATCTGCTCTTCTGTTAAATGATGCTGGGATTAATCCGGAAATAATTAATATGAGATTTATTAAACCGCTCGATATAGATCGACTGGATGAAATTTCAAAACGATTTGATAAAATTGTTACTCTCGAAGAAAATAGTATTGTCGGCGGATTTGGTACAGGGGTTCTCGAATATTTCTCTGAGAAGAATTATAAGAATAATATTCTTAGAATCGGTTTACCCGATAAATTTATTGACCATGGAACACAGGAAGAACTTCATAAATTAGTTGGAATTGATCCGGTTGGAATTTCCAATAAAATAAAAGAATTCTGCTATAACAAAATAGTGACTAAAGAGGTTGTTGTCTGATGGATAAAACAAAAGTTGGTGTTATCGGCCTTGGTGGTATTGCGCAACTGGTTCATCTGCCAATTCTTTCGAAACTCAATACTGTTCAACTGGTTGCAGTTGCTGAAATTAACAGGAGCAGAATGAAAAATGTTGGTGAAAAATATCCTTCAGCTAAACAATTTCTCGATTATAAGGAGATGCTCTCCAATGATGAACTGGATGCAGTAATTATCTCTACTCCAACTGATACGCATGAGAAAATTGCACTGGATTGTCTGGAAAGTAAAAAGAATATTCTTATTGAAAAACCTATTTCAAGAAACCTGAAAGAAGCTAAAGAAATTGTTACAGCAGCAAAAAAAGTTAAAAAAGTTGCTATGGTCGGAATGAATTCAAGATTCAGACCGGACACAATGTTGTTAAGAAGTATAATTAACAGCGGGGATTTAGGAGATCTCTTTTATATTAACTGCAGCTGGTTAAGAAAAAAAAGTAGTCTCCAAAAATGGTTTACAAACAAGAACCTTTCCGGGGGAGGTGTAATAATTGACCTTGGAATTGTTATCCTTGATCTTGCATTATGGATGCTGGGTGATAATGTTGAAACTGTATCTGTTCAGAAATATGATCACACAAAAAATGAAACAGAAGATTCTGCAATGGGAATGCTTCGTTTTCAAAAAGGGGAAGTCGTCAATTTTGAAGTAAGCTGGGAATTACTTTCCAATACAGATAGCTTTAATATTACTGTTCACGGTACCAAAGGTTCTGCTTCGTTAAATCCATTTAGAATTTTTAAGAAGACAGAATCGTTGAATATGGATTATTCACCTAACAAAACCTCCAATGTGCAGAATCTTTTCCGTAAATCTTACGAGAATGAATTGAGACATTTCATTGGTGCTATAAGAGAAGGATCACCGGTAATTTCTTCTGCCGAAGAAGCTCTCTCCAGAATGAAATTGTTAGATGTTATCTATAAGTCAGCTGAACATAAAAAAGAAATAAGGTTCTAATTGATAATGAAAATACTTTTAGTGGATGATGAAAGAGATATTGTCGAATTTCTTGAATACAATTTAATTCAGGAAGGATTCGAAGTTGTATCTGCATTTGATGGTAAAGAAGCTTTAGAAAAATTAAAATCGAAACCGGACTTAATTATTCTGGATGTATTAATGCCTAAGATGGATGGATTTGAAACCTGTGAAAAAATTAGGAGTATTAAAGAATTTAAAAAAACTCCCATAATTTTTTTAACTGCAAAATCTGCAGAAGTAGATGAAATAAAAGGTCTCAATTTAGGTGCAGATGATTTTATTAGGAAACCAATTTCCCCCAAGAAACTAATTGCAAGAGTTAAATCCAATCTTCGCAAAAGTGAATTGCTGCCTTCAGAATCTTCAAAAATTAAAGAGATTAAGATTGGTCCGCTCCTTATTGATAAAGAGAAATATACAGTTTCACTTGATGGCAAAAATGTAGTTTTCCCAAGAAAAGAATTCGAAATCCTCTCTTTCCTCGCCGCTAATCCGGGTAAGGTATATCATAGAGATAAAATTCTTGCAGACGTTTGGGGAACTGATATCTTTGTAGTTGAACGGACTGTGGATGTTCATATAAGAAAGATTCGTGAAAAATTAGGAAAATATTCCGACTTAATTGAAACCATAAAAGGGGTGGGTTATCGTTTCAAAAGTCATTAATGAAATAGTTAAGAATTTCTATTTCTCATTAATTTATGCCCCAACAATTATTTTACTCGATTTTATTTTTCTTGTTACATTTTCATTAGTTAATCAGGTAAGTCTTCAGACTTTTTTAATTACTTTATCTCTTTCCGTAATAGTAACATTAATCATACTAATTGCAATCGGTTCAAAAAGAAAAAAAGAATTGTTTCGTATTGGTTTTATTATTAAATCGATTAGAGAGAATACTTATAATAACCCTGATGATATTAAGCTTGGGAAAAATCTGGTTGATTTGGAAGATGAAATTAGGGCAATGTTTCTAAGAACAAAAACTGATATTACTAATCTAAAAAAGTTGGAACAGGTTAGAACTGAATTTTTGGGAAATGTATCGCATGAATTAAGAACGCCAATTTTTACAATACAGGGTTTTTTAGAAACTTTACTTGATGGTGCTTTATACGATAAAAAGGTTAATCGTACATTTCTGCAAAAAGCTGTTCAGCATACACATAATTTGAATAATCTGTTGAATGACCTTATCGATATTTCGATGATAGAATCGGGACAGATGAGAATGAGTTTTAGATATTTTGATGTGAATGAATTCCTCGAATCAATTATTAATGAACTCAAATCCCTGGCACAAAGTAAAAATATTGAATTATTATTTAAACCTGATGAGCAGAACTCGAGAGTATTTGGTGATAAAGAGAAATTAAAACAGGTTTTGGTGAATCTTATAATGAATGCCGTAAAGTATACTGAAAACGGGTATATTGAAATTGGTGTTCTTAGTGAAGGTAAAAGAGGTAAAATTTATGTTCGCGATACCGGAATTGGAATAGCGGAAACTGATATTGAACGGATATTCGAAAGGTTCTACAGGGTTGATAAAGATAGATCCCGCGAACAGGGTGGAACTGGTCTTGGTTTAGCTATCTGTAAGCATATAATTGAAGCTCATGGTTCTAAAATCGAGGTTGAAAGTCAACTCGGAAAGGGTAGTAAATTCTCATTTGTACTTAAAAAGTGATTTTTAATGGGTTTTTATTCTAAAAAATA
>JAGXSM010000205.1 GCA_018333725.1 Melioribacter sp.
GTGCTATTTTCTAATAGTTTATTTTTTGAGCAGAGCCACTTTAAAACTCAATTCAACACTTCAACAAGTCACCACTTCACCACTTCACCACTCTTAAACCTCCATTTACTTTGTAAAACCCCTCTATTATTGATATATTTCGCCGCTAATTTTTTAATTATTAATGATGCCTGAACAAAAAGTAATCAATAAATAATCTGCGGAAATCAGATTAAATCTGCGGAATCTGTGTTCTATTAATTTAGTAAAACTACTTTTTGATCTCAGTTCAGAGGAACAAATCTCTTGCAAAACATTCGTAACTTCTGCATAATTGCTCATATTGACCACGGTAAATCAACAATTGCCGATGGATTACTCGAGCTTACCCATACAATCTCTAAACGGGAAGCCAAAGAGCAATTACTCGATAGTCTCGATCTCGAACGCGAACGCGGAATTACGATTAAGTCCCATGCAATCCAGATGCGTTATATCGCACAGGACAAACAGGAATACATACTTAATTTAATAGACACACCCGGACACGTTGACTTCTCTTACGAAGTATCACGTTCGCTCGCCGCATGCGAAGGTGCAATCCTTATAGTTGACGCTGCACAGGGAGTTGAAGCACAGACCATTTCTAATCTTTACATGGCAATAGATGCCGGATTGGAAATTGTTCCTGTAATTAATAAGATCGATCTACCAAGCGCAATGGTTGATGTTGTTAAGCATCAGATAATTGATCTTATCGGCTGCAAGGACGAAGATATAATTCTTGCAAGCGCTAAAACACGTCAGGGTATCGATCAGATTCTTGAAGCAGTTGTTCAAAAAATTCCTGCTCCTGTTGGCGACGAAAATGCCCCGCTTCAAGTCCTTATATTCGATTCTATATTCGATTCATACCGCGGTGCGGTTGCTTATGTTAGAATTGTAAACGGAACATTAAAAGAGAAAGACGAAATAACTTTCTTTGCAAGCGGTAAAAAACATCTTGCAGAGGAAGTCGGCATTCTTAGATTGGGAAGAATAAAATCGGGTGAACTCAAAGCCGGCAATGTCGGTTATCTTATAGCCGGTATTAAAGAATTGCACGATACTAAAGTTGGGGATACTGTTACTCATGTACGTAACGGATCAGATCAACCGCTTCCCGGTTACAAAGAAATTAAACCGATGGTCTTCAGCGGATTATATCCAACCAACTCCGATGATTACGAAAACTTACGCGATGCTCTCGATAAATACAGATTGAACGATTCAGCTTTAAGTTATGTACCCGAAACATCTGCTGCATTGGGATTCGGTTTCAGATGCGGATTTCTTGGTATGCTTCATATGGAAATTGTTCAGGAACGGCTCGAAAGAGAATTCGATCAATCGATTGTTACTACATTACCTAACGTTGAATATTGGGTTTATAAAAAAGATGGTGAAAAAGTTATTGTAGATAATCCCGCAGAAATGCCCCTTCAGGGTGATATAGAGAAAGTTGAAGAACCTTATGTTAAAGCCCAGATTGTTACTCCGAGTGAGTATGTTGGGAACTTAATGCAGCTTGCAATTGAAAAAAGGGGAGTATATAAGAACACAACGTATATAGACCCGACTCGTGCCGATATTCAGTTCGAGTTTCCGCTCTCTGAAATTATTTTTGATTTTTATGATAAACTGAAATCGATCTCGCGCGGTTATGCTTCGTTCGATTATGAATATATCGGTTACCGTGAATCTGATTTGGTGAAACTTGATATTATGCTTAATGGCGAAAAGGTTGATGCTCTTTCAATTATTGTTCATGAAAAGAAAGCTTATACTTGGGGTCAAAAGGTCTGTTCTAAACTTAAAGACCTGATTCCCCGGCAAATGTTCGAGATTGCTGTTCAGGCTGCGATTGGAACTAAGGTTATTTCAAGGACGAACATAAAAGCAATACGCAAAAATGTTCTTGCTAAATGTTATGGCGGTGATATTACACGTAAAAGAAAATTATTGGAGAAGCAGAAGGAAGGTAAAAAAAGGATGAAACAGGTCGGTAATGTTGAAATACCACAAGAAGCATTTTTAGCTGTACTGCAAATAGAGGATTAAAGAATAGAACGCTGATAGTTATGATGATTATGATAAAATATGATCTTAAGAAATCATAACAATCATAATAATCCGCGTTCCATTTTCAAATAATTTTAAGGATAATTTTTATGGCAGAAAAGATTGAAAAGAAAGAAAAGACACCGAAAGCAATGAGAACACCTTTAAGACGGTTTTTAGATTTTCTAAAAAATTTATTATTTGCTGCAATAGCTGCGTTGTTAATCAAAACTTTTCTAATCGAAACATCACGCGTTCCAACCGGTTCAATGGAAAGCACAATACTTGTTGGCGATTTTCTCTTTGTAAATAAATTTATTTATGGTGCTACTTCACCGAGGACAATCCCATTTACTAATATTGTACTTCCATATTTTCAGATGCCGGCAATCCGCGAACCCGAACGTGGTGACATAGTTGTATTCGAATATCCTGGCGACCGCGATGAATTAATACCAAAATCAATTGATAATTATGTAAAACGTTGTATTGGTATTCCCGGCGATACAATTTTTATCCGCGATAAAGTAGCATTTATAAACGGTCAGGAAGCATGGCGACCGCCACATATTCAATATCTAAATCCGTATACTACACCGGCTGGAGTTGCAAATCCGCGCATCTTTCCAAAAGGATCTAATTTTAACGAGGATAATTATGGTCCCGTTGCTGTTCCAAAAAAAGGCGATATTATTCCACTTACATTAAGTAATATTGAAGCATGGCGGACAATTATTGACCGTGAATTCGGAAGGCGTGTTGTCACTATAGAAGGCAATCAGATTTTAATTGATAAAAAACCAGTCACTTCTTATACTATTACAAAAGATTATTATTTTATGATAGGTGATAACCGCGATGATAGCGCTGATAGCCGTTTCTGGGGATTCGTCCCGCGCGATAAAGTTGTTGGGCAGGCTTTCTTTATTTATTGGTCATGGAATCCCGCAATTCCTTTTTCCGATTTCTTTAATTTATTAGGTTCTGTCCGCATTGGTAGAATTGCAAAATTAGTTCATTGAGTTTTTAATAAGTCATCATTTATTTTGCATTCTAGAAATTAGTATGATTCTCTTCACCTTATCTGCGGAGATCATAACTAATCTTAAGAATCTGCGTTCTATTTTCTTTTAAGAAAGGTTTTATATGAAATCGCTACTGATTCTTTTCTTCACATTTGTTTTCTCCGCTTCACCATTTTTTCAAACTAAATATTTAATCTACTTTGTTGATAAAGGGAATGAAGCAACCCGCTTAAACAAATCAACTCGTGTTTATCAGGAAGCTGAAAAATTACTTTCTAAGGAAAGTATAGATCGCCGTAAACAGATTATGGGAGATAACTACATAACATTTGAGGATTTACCTGTTCATGAAACGTATGTTAAATCAATAGAATCTTTGGGAGTGCTGGTTATTCATAAACTGAAATGGTTCAATGCTGTTTCATGTTATTTAAGTGATGACCAGTTAAGACAAATTAAATCTCTGCCTTTTGTAAAAAATATTGAATATGTAAGATCTTTCACGAAAAGAGAACCGGTTGAAGAGTTTTCAATACCTCGTCAGCAATTACAGAAGACAAATTATTTACTCGATTACGGCGCTTCATTCACACAAAATAATTTATCTGATATTCCGGTCGTTCACGATCTCGGGATAAATGGCGAGGGTGTTATAGTGGGACTTCTCGATTCCGGTTTTAGATGGAAGACAAATCCTTCATTACAAAACCGTCAGGTACTCGGCGAAAGAGATTTTATACAGGGTGATAATAATACTTCTAACGAAGGGAATGATGCATCTACTCAAGATTCCCATGGTACAAATGTATTCTCAATTATCGGAGGATACGCTCCGGGCTTTTTAATTGGACCGGCTTTCGGTGCAAAATTTTTACTTGCAAAGACTGAAGATGTTCGAACAGAAAAAAACGTTGAGGAGGATAATTACGCTGCAGCACTTGAGTGGATGGAATCTCAGGGGGTTCATATTACAAGCAGTTCACTCGGATATTCAATTTTTGATGCTGGACAAATATCTTACAATTTTCAGCAGATGGATGGTAAATCAACTATTGTTGCAAGAGCTGCTAACCTTGCATTTGAAAGGGGTGTTGCTACTCTTTCATCTGCAGGTAATGAAGGCACCAGTTATTGGGGACCTAATGTGAGCGGAATTCAATCTCCGGCAGATGCACCAAATATGATTGCTGTTGGTGCCGTTTCTTCAAGCAATATAATAACCTCATTTAGTAGTAGAGGACCAACCTCTGATGGAAGGATTAAACCTGAAATTGTTGCACAAGGTTCTAGTGTTGTTTACGGAGGTGTGTCAGGTACCTATAGTTCGGGGAATGGAACCTCTTATTCCGCTCCAATTGCTGCTGGTGTAGCTGCAATGCTTAAATCGGCTTTCCCGCATCTAACAAATAAACAGATCAGACAGATAATGTTGGAATCAGGTGACAATGTTGGTTCACCTAACAATGAGAGAGGCTACGGACTAATTTCTGCTAAAAGAGCAATCGCTTATCCTAATATTAGTTTTGTAAGCGGGCAACCTGTTATCAATAAAGCAATAATTCTTACCGGTGGAATTAACGAAAGTACTTTAAAAATTTTTATAAGGGAATCGAATCAGAATTTCGTAGAATCAACTTTGCAGAAAAGAAATAGTTATTCATACACTTACAATGTTCCATCAACATTCTCAAATAAGAATATTGAATTCTATTTTACATATATGGGTAATAATGGTGTTACTTATAGAGAACCGTCTGTAAATAATTTTCGCTTTAAGTACGGAAGCTGGGCAATTGATAATATTCCACCCGATGTAAAAGATAATGAAGAACTGCCACTTCAATTTTCACTTATGCAGAATTATCCCAATCCGTTTAATCCAGGAACGGTTATCACTTATCAGTTGCCGGTTGGCGGTTATGTACAATTAAAAGTTTATGATCTCCTCGGAAGAGAAGTTGCAAAACTTGTTGACGAATATAAACCGGCTGGAATACATAATACTCAATTCTCCATTCTTAATTCTCAATTATCCTCGGGAGTTTATTTGTATCAACTAAAAGCCGGAGATTTTATTTCAACAAAAAAAATGGTTCTTCTTAAATAAAATTGGATGATAAATGTCAGAAATAATTAATCCGCATCAGCTTAAATACCTTGAATCATTTAGACCTGAACCCGATCCATTAATACTGGAGATGGAACAACTTGCAGC
>JAGXSM010000206.1 GCA_018333725.1 Melioribacter sp.
GATTAAGAGCAAGGATTACCTCTTTAATTTCTTTCTCTTCAATCCGGGAGATCAATTCCTTAAAATGAAGCGAATCAACATTAACATTTGCAAGGGGATTTAATACGCCGCCTAAAACGTGATAGAGTCCATTAAACTCATTTGTCTTTTCAATAGCAATTACATCACTTACTTCTTCAACAATACAAAGAATTGAGCGATCCCTTTTAGGACTTAAGCAGACATCGCATTTATCTTCAACCGAGATATTGAAGCATTGGTTGCAGAATTTAATTTTGTTTTTAAGTTCGGAAATTGCCCCTACTAAAGAGTCAACATTTGCCTGACTACTTTTAAGTAAGTGGAGAGCAAGTCTTTGGGCTGTTTTTTTTCCGATCGAAGGGAGTTTGCTCAACTCATCAATTGCTTTTTGAAGCGGTTCGGCTATTAACAATTTTATAATCCCGGGATATTAAAACCAGGAGGAATCATTCCTTTAGTAATAGAGGACATTTCCTCTTCGGCCATTTTACCGGCAGATGAAAGGGCTTTATTTACAGCGGCAACAATTAAATCCTCCATCATTTCTTTATCCCCGCTTTTTGCAACTTCATCATCTATATTAATTGATACAATTTCCTTTTTACCGTTGGCAACAACTTTAACCATACCGCCGCCACTTTCCTCAGAGACGGTTTTATTTTCTAATTCAGCCTGAACTTTTGCCATATCAGCTTGCATCTTCTGAATCTGTTTTAACATACCCTGCATATTTAAATTCATTCTTCCTCCTTAAGTTATATAGTCCATTTTTTGCAGTAAGTCTTAATCCGGTTTGAAAAATTAGCAAAAAAATTATTCACAAGAAATTAAGGTCAGAAAATATTACATTTGTGCTAGTATTCCAATAAAAGTTAGAACCATAATAAAAACAAATTACAAGTATATTGATAACTAAGTACAATTAACAATAATGATAACAAGGTACGGTTTAAATACATTTATAATATCTGCTCTTTTCTCAATAGGACTTGTGGTAATTGCGTTTTTTATTGAGTCCGGTTGGATTAAATACCCCTTGATGTTGCTCGGGATCGGTTTTCTAATCTTTTGTATCAATTTTTTCCGAGATCCAGATAGAACGCCCCCTAAAGAAAAGAATGTTATAGTCTCTCCTGCCGACGGTAAAGTTGTAATAATTAAGGATGTATTCGAGAAACGATTTTTAGATTGTGAGGCTACACAGGTTTCGATATTTATGTCCCCTCTTAATGTTCATGTTAACCGAATTCCTATTGACGGAACGGTTGATTTCTTAAATTATATCAAGGGTGATTATTTAGTAGCGTTTCATGAAAAGGCGGATTTACGAAACGAAAGGTCCGAAATCGGGATTACCTGCAAATTCGGTAAGATGTTATTTACACAGGTAGCCGGTTTTATTGCCCGGCGAATTGTTTTCGATCTTAAACTGGGCGACTCGGTTTCAATAGGTGATCGTTTTGGAATGATTAAGTTCGGAAGCCGCTCCGATGTAGTCGTTCCAAAGGAGTGGAAACTAAAAGTTAAATTAGGCGATGTTGTAACTGCAGGTCAAACAGTATTATTCGAGTATATAGATGAATAAACCTTTTATCACCAAAGCATTTATTGCTAACACAGTTACATCGATGAATATTTTCTGCGGATTTATGTCGATAGTTTACGCTTCGCAGAATAATTTCCGTTATGCAGCAATATTTATAATTACTGCGGCCATATTCGATACTTTGGACGGAATAGTAGCACGGTTACTTGATACAACCAGCCGGTTCGGTGTTGAGTTAGATTCTCTATCCGATGTAGTTAGTTTTGGAGCAGCTCCTTCGTTTCTTATTTTCAAAGCATATGCATTTCAGTTCGGGCCATGGGGAATTCTGCTTAGTTCAATGTTACTTATTTTCGGAGCATTACGCCTTGCAAGATTCAATGTAATGACCGAAGAGATAAAGATTAAGGGAGATTTTACCGGACTTCCAATTCCTCTTGCTGCAATTACAATTGCACTTCTGATATTCTCTTATTATAAAGACGGCAAAATAATCGAGCCGTTTTCTTCACTTGTTATACCGCTTATAATAATATTGTCATTACTTATGGTAAGCCGTATAAGATATAGTGCGCTGCCTAATCTTAAAGATAGAAAGATAAAGGAGAAAGTTTTTCTTTTCGGATTGTTACTTATTGCGTTAGTATTGACCATAATTACAAACGGTCAGATTCTATTCTTTATTTTTGCTGCAATAATTCTTTTTGGAATTTTGCGTCATTTATTTTTTGTTTTAACCGGTAAGGTAAACAGCAATTAAACCAGTAAAACAGATAGTAATTAAAGGAGATTAAAAAAATTGTTCAAGGCAACAGTAATAGTTAAGAGAAGACCAAAGATTTTAGATCCACAGGGGAAAGCCGTTGAGCAAGGGGCAAAACTTCTGGGCTTTAATAATGTTAAACAAACACGAATCGGAAAGTATATTGAATTTTTTGTAGAGACCGATGACCTTAAAGCAGCCGAAAAAGAAGTGAAGGAATATTCAGAAAAATTGTTATCCAACCCGATAATGGAAGATTTTGAATTTACTTTGGTAGAGGTAAATTCACCAAAAACAGAAGTAAAAATTGCCAGGGATTAAAGTAAAATGAAACCGAAGTTTGGAGTTATTGTTTTTCCCGGTTCAAATTGCGATTACGATGCATTTTATTCGGTTAAAAAAGTATTAGGATTTGATGCTGAGTTCCTCTGGCATAAGGAGAAGGACTTAAAAGGCTGCGATGTTATAATTCTGCCGGGCGGATTCTCTTATGGTGATTATTTGAGAACCGGAGCTATCGCAAAATTTTCTCCTATCTTAGAAAAAGTTGTTTCATTTGCTGAAAACGGCGGGATTGTATTTGGTATCTGCAACGGATTTCAAATACTGCTTGAGACGGGACTTTTACCGGGCGTAATGATTCAGAACGAGTCGCTTAAATTTGTCTGTAAGGATATTTATCTTAAGGTAGAGAACAAGGATACTTTATTTACAAAAGGGATTAAGAAAGAGACAATTAAGATTCCTATTAAACACGGTGAAGGAAATTATTACACAGATGAAGTTACATTAAAGGAGATGATTACAAATCATCAGATTATTTTT
>JAGXSM010000207.1 GCA_018333725.1 Melioribacter sp.
TTTAATATCGGCTTGTTTAATGATATTGCCTGAAGAATCTACTGTTGTTAGGTAGGAAGAATGCTTATGAAGATCAATGCCAGTGTAGAACATAAATACCTCCAATAAATTATTATTGCTGGAGAAACATTAACTGTTTTTTTACTTATTGGAAATATCAAGCGCTTGTGGAAGTGCACCTTGGTGGTATTTTATGGTTACTTGTATGAAATGTGAAGAAGGTAGTTAGTAAAAACAATCAATTAGGGTTGCGATCAATTTATTTGTTGGAGTCTTAGTTATGAAAAAAAGAAAAAAATATCTAATTCTTATTTTATTTTATACTCTATTTCAATCTTGTGCAAAAAATGACGCTCAGATTTCGATTAAAGTTACATTAGAAGAAAAGGTGAGAATTGGGCTAGAAAACGGTGATGAAAATGAAATTATTGGATTACCTTCTGATTTTGTAGTTGACGAAGAGGGTAATATTTATGTTGCAGATATGGCATTTCGAAAAATTAAAAAATATTCCTCTTCAGGTAAATTTCTATTGAGCTTTGGAAGAGGGGAAGGTAAAGGTCCGGGTGAGTTTCTTGATTTAAGAGGAATAGATGTTGATGCTCAAGGTAATTTATATGTAGTCGATATGAAGCAAAATAGAGTGACGATATTTGATAATAAATCAAATATAGTCGATATTATTAATACAAAGTTTCAACCAGCATTTGTGAGAGCATTTTCATCAAAAAGGATATATATCATTGGGTTTCCTTTTACATATAAAGGCGATCTTATTTACGAATATGATATAACAAAAAGCAACGATGAACCAGTCCAAGTTTTTTGTAAACGATATCAAGGATTATACCAATACGAAGTTGATAACACAGGAATGGTGCCGTTAATTTCAAAGGATTTAAAAAGAGAAACATTATTTTGTTCAGACTTCTATCCTTATCGCACGAGAGCTTTTGATAAAAATCATAATATCATGTATGAGTTTAAAAGAGAAGTAAAATTTTTTGAGCCACCGTATATTAAACGAAAAAATCCTTTATATATAATTCCTGTATCTGGAATATATTCCATGACGAGATTGAATAGAAATATCCTTATTAATATGCTGTTCTTTCAAAATGAAACGAAAGAGAAGATTGAACTATTTTTGGATTTTTGGGATATAGACAAGAGATTATTTCTTGGAAGTATTTCGCAAGAGGAATTAGGTATTGAAATTGGTAGGTTTATTTATTCTGATGAAAACGGATATTTTTACAATTATGAACATGCTCCTTATCCACATATTACAAAATACAGAATGATAATTACTACTAAAAGGAATTAAAAATTTATGAAAAGAAGATTTTTTGATTGTTTTCCAATAATTATTAATAAACAAAAAACACTTACTATTTTGCAGATAAGCACATTTAGCATACGTCGCCCCGTTACAGTAGCAATGTTTTTTATTGGCATTGCCTTAGTAGGCATATTTGCTTTTTTGTGGCTCGGTATTGATCTATTTTCTAGTGTTAGTATCCCTTATTTATTAATTCCTGTTGTTCTTATCTATTCAATTTAAGAACCAACTCTAGTCATTATTTTTAAGAATATTTAATTTGGCTTTTTATAAAATTATAATAGCTATTTTACACATAAAATAATTTCCATTATTTTAAAATATTACTTGACAAACTCGTTTTTTTTTAGATTGATCACAGAATTAAGAGGGGGCCTAATCTTGGGGTAGAATTAGTCAAAAGTATTAAATCAGTAGATCTTTTCTTTTACGCTTCTTATTATTTTCTTGTTGCTCTTCTTCTCTTCCCCGGTATTAGTAAAATACTGGATCCCCAACCTATGCTTGAAACAATTAAAGCTGCAGTTACTTTAAGTGAAGAACTACAGATTACTCCGGTTAATCTGTCATCGAGATCAGAAAAAGAATTAAGCTATAGACATTAATTAAGCTATATATATTTCGCAGTCAATTATAATAGAAAAAATATATTTATTAAGAAGATTTAATTTTATATTATATTATATTCATAAAATAATTATAAAAACTAAAATGAGGTCGATATGAAAGACTTTAATATTAAGAAAAATTTTTTTGTAATAAGTTTATTTATGATTTTGATATTCAATATTGCTATAACTTTATCAACTAATATTAGAGCTGCTGAAGAGCCACGATACACGGGATTTTTCACAGTAGGGCCATGTTCAGGTAACTGTATAGGTAATGGTGATTATTGTTGGCAATGCCAGAGATCTCTAACACAAAAAGAGTGTACCCCATCTAATCCATATTGTGCTTCTTACTAGGTTGATATTATAATAATAATATAGAAACTTAAAGTTAATTAATATAAAATAGTGCAAAAAATGAAAAATATTAGTACTACCCTTATTATTTATATCTTGTCATTAGAAGTTGTATTTTCTCAAAGAATGGTAAAGGATGCGAATTTTACCACAGTCTTTAAAAAGGTAATGGAAATCCAGTTATCAAATGAAGTACCCATTGGTTCGGTAGGCTCATTTGATTGTAATGAACATTCGATTTTAATTACAGATGCAGTAAGTAAAAAAGTAATATTGTACAATTATGATGGAAAGTTTGTCAAATTATTAAATCCAGAAGAATGTACGCCGGGATTTTTATTAAATCCTATTTATGCAACATTTAGCAGAAACGAAAATATTTATGTAATTAATGAGTTTAATACGGGGTATATTTTTGATCCAGAAGGTTTGTGTATTGGTCCAATGCACAGTTCATTTATTAGAGTTCCCCATATTTGTTTCCTCAATTCAGATGAAATTGTTGCATATTCTAATCTTGGAGATGGGAATTATTTAAAATTAATGAACAAATTTGGTAAAGAAATAGAAAAATTTGGTGATATTCCCCAAACTTTTAAAAATATTATTGAACGATTTAGAGGAGGTGGTCTTGTAAGTGATAAATATGGATATATTTATAGGGTGGACGTTCTGAGCCCTACAATTTATCAATACAAAAATAAAAAAATTATTAAAAGGATTGAAAAGTATCCCTCGAATTTTAAAAATATTTTTAAAGATATAATTAATCCACAAAACCCAGCTGATCTTATAAAACAGTATAAAAATATTTCTGAGAATAATTCTATAGTAACAAATCTTTATATTGCAAACGAAAAGCTTTTATTAATTCAATATTATCATAATAAAAAGTACTCTGTCCAATTAATTAGTACTGATGGGAATCAATTCTTAAGTAAACCTATTGATGTTGATTCACCATTTATTTTTGCAAAAAAAGGGAGAGCATTTAAAATCTATCAACCAATACCGGATATCTCAGGTAACCTACCAAATCCAAAAGTAATAGTATATGAAATAAATTTTTAGTTATAATATTATCTATAAATGTCATATGATGATTAATAAAAAAACAACTTCTATATTATTTATGATTATTTCAATTATTTTGCTCACAGTAATCAATTATTATTCCTTGATGAAATCCCAATCGACGAATAATGAAAATATTGTTGCAAGACTAAAATCGTTGAGTTATTCTGTAGAAATTTCAGGCAAAGATCTCAGAAATATTACTCTCGGAAATTATTCTAATACTATAAAAGATAATTTTCAGCTTGCAAAAGGATTTTACTTAATTTTAGTTCTTTCTACAAGTGGTTGTAATTTATGTATTTGGCAAGAATTAGAGAAAATGAACAAATTTTCTAATTTAGTGAGTAAATATTCAACTATTAAGTATATCTACTATGGTGATAATCTAATCAATGTACTACGATACAAAAAATTTTTGAACAGTATAGATACAATATTTTATTCTCTTGATAAACAACTGGAGAGTCTAAATAAATCCTTTCAATTCCCTTATTTATTATTAATTAAGGATGGAATCGTTAGTGATTCACATTTTCCAATTCCTAACGATACAACATTCTCCAACTTATTTTATGAAAGAATGAAATCTAAAATAATGTTGGAACATTAAAAAGATAATTAATTAAATTTCATTTACACAAAAATTTTTCCTAAAAATCAATTTTGCAATTTTTTATCGATTGTATTGAAAAGAACTACAAATTGCTCTTATATCAAATTGCTTGTTACGGAATAAGCTTTGTACTTCTCTTCTCCGGAGTAAGCAAAGTAATAGACCCCCAACCTATGCTTGAAACAATTAAAGCCGTAATAAATGTAAGTGAAGAACTTCAGATTGCATCAGCTACTCTATTACCAATATTAGAGCAAACACTTGGAGTTATGCTGCTGTTAAGAATAAGGGTAAAAGAAACACTTGTTGCAGTAACAATTCTGTTCATGTTCTTTTTTCTGTTTAGTGTTTACGGTCTTGTCCGCCTTCTTTTTGGCGGAACAGTAATTGGATTAGAAAACGACTGCGGGTGCTTTGGGAAAGTTGTTGATAGCAGTTTTGGAATAGGGATGGTAATAAGAAACATTTTTTTTCTTTTGTTATCACTATTTGTGTTAATAAGGTTTGAAAAAAACCCTGGCGCC
>JAGXSM010000208.1 GCA_018333725.1 Melioribacter sp.
CTTTAACATATTTGGCATGAGCAAGCTTGAGATTGATCCCATGAGAAGAGAGAAGGTCATTCATCCAATACCAACCGCCGGTAGTCTCAACGGTAGCGGAATGAGTATTACCAAGTGATGCAAAGTAGTTTAGAATATCGAATTCATTATTCTTTAGTTCAGCTTGTTTAACTATAATACCATCATCATTGACTGTAGTGATAACGGAGAATAGTTTATGCTGATCGATGCCGGAGTAGTACATAGGTCCTCCAAAAAGTTTGATGAAAATAAACTAAATCCTTTTTGGAAATATCCCACGACTCAAGCGGCACACTGTAAGCGGTCGTAATATTTAGAGTTTGTCATTTTAGTGAAAGTTGAAGTAATGAAGTAAATAAAAAAATATAAACAATAAGTAATTGTATTAGTAGCGGGGACCTTTTGACGTCAGCTTAAACGCAAGGTCGTTTTGATTAAAGTAATTAATGAATTTTTACATCACAAAAATAATTCCTGATGTTAGCAAAAAATATTAACAACTAACATCATAAAAGTGCGGTAATCAATCTATAAGAAACTTGTAAATTAGATAGCCGAAGTTAATTTGAAGAAGCCCGAAAGAAATTCCGCTATAAAGATCGAACCTGTTCACTTCGTTAAGTTTATCAGGGTCTTTAGATTTTAGATACTCATCGTAACGGTTATCGGCTTTAATTTTGAAATATGCAGAGACTGCACCAAACACTGTAGCAGTTCCAACAAGAACCTTAAACCAATCAGATTCAGAAAATATTTCGTTCTTTTCCGTAACAGGTATTTCCAGAGGAATTGTATTGTAAGGTGATAATTCTTTCGAATGAATCGATTTTGATAATCCGTTCTTTCTCAAGGAGACAGTTTGAAATTCATTTACATTAACAAAGTTAGGTGTTCTTGCCATAAGAGAATCATAAATATAGATTGATGCATCCTGAGGTTTAGAATCAATAAATAGTTTATCGAATAAATTGTAGCTGATTAAATATTCCTTATCGCACAGTTTTATATTAACCGAATCGTTTATTTCGTGTTCATTCCACCTGAAAATATTTTCCTTCACAGTAATGAAGTATTTACCGGGGGTTACTTCTGCCCTTATCTTTCCATATCCAATCAGCTGATCATTAATAAAAATAAGAGAGCTATCCCGGTTGGTTTCAATCTCGAGAAAACTTTTACAATCCTGTGCCAGGGATCTACTTACAAGCAGAATAACAAACAATATGTAAAATTTGTATTTCACTTTACTTCGAATGTTTGATATGCATTTATTTGTCCTCTATCTGCACCCAGGAAAAGAATTCCATCATTAATTACAGGTGTTAGTTTAACTCTTCGATCAAATTCAATAGTATCTGCTATAACCCCGATCGAGGCATTTATTAAGTAAACTTTCTTATTAAAGTCCGGCTGCACAAGAAAAGTTTTTGTTAAAAGTGGAGTTGAGTTAATAACCCCTTTTGTATTACGTATCCAGATTTTCGTTCCAGTCTTTTTATCAACCGCAACAATTTTACCGGATAAGTTTCCAACAATAATTTTTGAATTATCGTAAACAGGTGTAGCAACAATTTTAGCACCGGTATCAAATTGCCAGATTATTTTTTTATTATTTGAATCAAATGCATATAATACACCGTTACTATCTCCAAAATAGATTAAGTGTTTATCGAAAGTAAAACCGCTTTCAATCGGTCCGGCTATTTTTTCTTTGAAATAAATTGTTCCGTCTTTTCTATTAAGTATTACAAGTTCACCTTTTACAGTTCCGAACGCTATAAACCTGTCATTAGCAGCCGGGTTGCAATTAGTAGATGTTTTCAGGTTAACCGTATAATCGCGGTAACCTACGTAATTATATTTTATCAACTCTCCCCTATCCGTAAGAACAACAATTCCTTCATTCAGTCTTAACATTTCATTAGTAACAGCGCCATTAATTCTATCTTCTGTTAATATTTTATTATTAATAAAATCGAACATCTTAAAAGTTGAATAAGGTTCCAGTTTTTCGTTAATTACAAAATAGATCCTCAAACTGTTTATTATAGGAGCAGTAGAAATGGCACCACTATATTTTTCGTAACCGATTAATTTCCCATTCTCCCTATCGAATGCATAAATTCTACCTGACAGATCCGAAACAACGACATAACTATTTAATATCAGTACAGAAGTATTCGGCTGGCTGCCGTTAGTTGATGCACTCCATTTCAACTCAAGTTTTTCTGAAATGGCAACATCGTAATAGAAATTCCGGTTTTCGTTTTTACCGTAAGTGTAAATTCCATCATTTTCCAGACGGACATTTTTCAAAATAAATGGAGTAGAACATGAATAAGTAACTGCAACCAACAATATGAAAGTAAATGCCTTTTTCAAAAATCCCACCCAAAGAAAAATTGGTAGAATAAACCGGGTTGAAACTGTGAGAAATTCTTTTCAATCTTCTTTCCCATATCGTATCGTAATGTAAGTGCGTTAAAGAGATTTATTCTAAGACCAAAACCTAAACTTCCTAATGTTTCTTTGTAGTTCTTATCCCATGCAGAGCCGGCATCAAAGTAAAGCGCACCACGAATATCAAAAAAGCTTAATCCGAATACAGGAAATTTAATATAGAGCTGATCAACTAAAGGAAATCTTAGTTCAACCGAAGAGAGCCATAGTTTTTCTCCACGAATAGACCAGCGTGGCCAGCCACGTAAATCCCAGCTGCCGCCGGCGAAGTATCTGCGTGCTTCTTTACCATGATTAGCAAAAAAAGCAGCACGTGCGGCTACTGTACTTCTTAAACCTAGACGGAAATAATGCCTGTAATCTGCAATGAAAGAGAAATAATTTAGATTGCTGAATTTAACATCACTGGTATAGCCGAGTAGTAACCGGAATCTTGAACCGTCTATTGGGCCCGACGAAGCCCATAATGAGTTATCGTGAACAAATGATAAAGAGTTTGAAACCATTAAAACTTTTCTAGGAAGAATTGCACCGTCAACATCTTTATCGGAATTAGCAACACTGACAGAAGCTTCTAAACGCTGAAAACTTGAAAACGGATAATACATTTCGAAGTAACCGCCAAACACTCTTTCGTAGAAATAAACGTTGGACTCACGAATGTCGTAGCGTCTTCCGGAATAGTGGAAAACTCCATAACCGTAATTTGTCCGCTTGCTCAAATTGATTCTTGTAATAGCAACATTAAAATTTTTGAGAATTTCGCTCTGGTATTCGGCAGTATTGTAAATAAAGAAGAGGTAGCGGTCGTCTCCTAATAGGTCGCTTAAAGTAAGCAAAGCGCCACCGCGTGATCCATAAACCGGATCTGTTATTAATTGCCCAACGGCGTAATCGAGTGTGTATTCGCGTTCATAAACAAGTCTATCCTGCTCAGCCGGTACATTAATTTTATCGGTTATCCATTTAGAACGGGCTTTGCTAAATTCATTGTTAATAACAATATTTTGCTGAGAAGTGAGATTTTCGAGATTGAGATTATAGAACTGGAATGAAAAATTTTCGAATGCAGAAGTTATGATGTTCTTATCATCTGCAAATGAAAAACTGTAAACACTTGTAACAAAATTTGTAAGACGGGTAATATTCTCCTGTTTATTTTTATCATAATTCATTTTCCAGATATTATATGTGCCGTCGTAATCGCATGTGAAGTAGAGTTCTTTATAATCTGGTGAGAATGATGGGGTTGAGATATTTCCGTTTATATAGGTAAGATATTCAATTTGCTTTGTGTTCAGGTCATATTCAAATAAATTGAATTTCTGTTGATATTCACCGGCAGTTCTATCCGAAGCAAAAATAATTTTAGAATTGTCCTTATTAAAAACCGGATCAATATCCTGGTAATAATCGTTTGTAAGCCGCAGTAATTCATTGGTAGTAAAATTAAATGTGTAGAGGTCGCTATAACCTTTTTTATCGGTTGCTGTAAATACAAGTGTATTGCCATCAGATGAGAAGTTCGGTGCTCTGATTGTAATCATTTCATCAAATGAAAGTGTCCGGGTTATTTCATCATCTTCAATTGAATAGAGATGA
>JAGXSM010000209.1 GCA_018333725.1 Melioribacter sp.
ATTTTGGTCATCGTCGGTTTCCAGACTTTTCTGATCGGCCTGGTCGCCGATTTGATCAGTTTTAACAGGAAGCTGTTGGAAGAGGTGTTGTACAAAGTGCGCGTCTTTGAACGGGAAAATAAATCGCTTGAATGAAAATAACCTTAATTGGTCCTGTTTACCCATATCGTGGAGGGATCTCCCAATATCATTCGCAGCTTGCGAAAGCACTTATCGATAACAACCACGAAGTCCAAATCATATCATTCAAGAGACAATATCCAATCTGGCTGTATCCTGGAAAAACCGATAAAGACCCATCACCCCCGATTGTATCCATCGAAGCAATCTTTATATTGGACCCCATAAACCCTATTACATGGTTTTCGACAATTAAGAAAGTACGAAAATTCAAACCCGATAAAATCATAATTCAATGGTGGACAACTTTTTGGGCTCCTGCATATGCATTTATTGCATACGCCTTAAGAAAGAGATTTTCAATTTCCTATTTGATTCATAATGTCTTTCCGCACGAGAGACGGTTTTTCGATTCCTTCTTCGCAAAATTTGCCTTAAATCCAGCCGACTCATTTATTGTATTGACCAGTCGCGAGAAGGAAAGGTTGAGGTTATTTATCCGCTCAGCCAAAGATATTGAAGTCTGCTCCATACCACCCAATACAATGTTAAATCATTTTCGCATATCAAAAAATGAAGCCCGCAAACAACTCAACTTAGATATAGACATACCTGTTATATTGTTCTTTGGCCTCGTGAGGCCTTATAAAGGCTTGAAATACTTAATCGATGCCATACATCTACTAAAAATACAGGGTTTCACAACTATAAAATTGGTCATAGCCGGTGAATTTTGGGAGGACCCAGAAATTTACTATAATCAAATTAAAAAGTTAGGATTAAACAATAACGCAATTATTCATAATCGATATATCAGTAATGAAGAATTGGCCAAATTTCTCTCTGCTGCTGATTTGTTTGTAGCACCATATATTGGCGGTACACAAAGTGGAACCATAAAACTGGCAATGGGGTTCAATTTACCTATAATTGCTACAGATGAGATAAGCGCTGATCTTAGAGAGATCGATTATCCAAATTTAGTTGTTATCCCTGCAAAAAATCCAAAAGCTTTAAGAGATGCTATTTGTTCAGTTATTTCTCAAACTGGTGATCTTGCTGAAGAATTACTACCGCAACCAAATAATGAGTGGCAGGAATTTATTAGTCGTCTAGAAAAAGTTTCAAATAATTTACGGCTGAAAAAGCAGGGTGAGTAACTTGGACCTCAAGCCGTTTTCAGCATTGTTCAACAACTCAATGGGGAATTTTATCGTTAAAACAGTCAATGCACCAAATTTTTGGGGAATTATTACCTATGCTGGGGGTACATCCATTGCACAAGCGCTGATGATGTTATATGTTTTACTTTTAGCCCGTTGGTTAGGTCCAGATGGATATGGGTATTTTGCGACCAGTTATTCTATTACAACCCTCTCCGCATTTTTAATTAATTGGGGGATGGATACCTGGTTATTACGAAAGGGAGCACTAAAGACTGATCTACGAAAATGGGTGGGATTTATTCTGAAGACCAAATTTATATTGTATTTGATGTGGGCCCCATTACTAGTATTCAGTATCACTTATTTTAGACCCGGTCTCCTGCAGCCAATATTTCTTGCAATTTGCACAATTGATATTTGGATCGACAGTAGTTTTACAACAATCATTTCTGGGCTTAATATAAAGCAAAAATATCGAAAAATTGCATTTCTATTATTCTTATCTAGGATAGGAAGAATTATTGGTTTAGTCAGTCTAATTCTCATAGGTCAAAATGCTCCATTATTTTTTGCATTCTTTCGATCAATCGCTACCATTACTAGCCTGGTTGCAGCATTGTTGGTTTTTCGCCCTCTTTATCAAAAACCGGAATCCTTTACTAACATTTCACAATTGTCAAGAGAATTGGCACCCTATACTACATCTGATTTTTTTGCCATTATTTATCTTATGGTGGATGTAACAATTCTGGCATTTTTTAAAGGCCAACAGACAGTCGGTTTTTATGCACCCGCAGTAAGCCTGGTTAATGCATTGTTTATTGTTCCAGGCACTTTCTATTTAGCCTACATCCCAATTCTTACGGGAAGGTTGAATAATGATATTCCTTTGACGATCGGTTCATTAAGAAAAATAATGCTAGTTTTCATTGGAACAGGTGCTTTTTTGTCTGTCGGAATTGCCATTATGAGTCACCTGATTGTTCAATTTGTTTTAGGGACTTCTTACGTGGAAACAGGGAATTTATTATTTACTTTAAGTCCGATATTATTATTTAAATCTTTGCAATTTGGAATTGTTGGTATTATTGTAGCGGCTGGATGGCAAAAGAGGAGATTGCTCCCACAAGGAATTGCGGCATTGATTAACCTTTTTTTCAACCTACTGCTTATTCCAAAGCTGGGAGCATATGGCGCAGTGATCGCTTATAATATCAGTGAATTTTCATTGCTGATCGGATATCTGATTTTATATGTATTCTGGATCAAATCATATTTTAAGAATACGTATGCCAGGATCTAATAGTTGTGGCAAAAACAAAAATACTAATAATTCTTGCTCATTCAACCCACAATGCCGGTGATCTTGCACTTTTAGAACTGGCAATATCACAACTAAGATATTATTTTAATAATGCAGAAACCACAATTGCATCTAATTATCCCGATGAAACTAAAATCGATGATCTGGTTGATAAAGTTGTACCTTCACCACACGCTCTTATTCGTAAAAATGGGAAAAATTCAGTTTTTCGACAATTAATAAGTTTATTTTCATTATGGATTTTTAGTTATATATATAGATACATGTGGAGGTTATCCGGTCTTATTTCATGCCAATGGAACACATTATTAACAGCTTATCAAGAAGCCGATTTTATTATCGCATTATCTGGGAACCAATTTTATTCTACTGGAAAATACGGATGGTCAATTTTTTCACATGCCCTTAGTGTTGATCTAGCTTATCGATTTTCAAAGCCGGTATATGTTTTACCACAATCAATCGGGCCTTTGAAACGCTGGTGGGAAAGGAAGTTAGTTTATTGGTTATACTCTCGAGCAAATATTGTTTTTCTACGAGATAAAAGTTCGATTGATTTAGCAATAGATATAGGATTGCCAGTTGAAAAGGTACATTATGCCCCCGATCCAGCGTTTACCTTAAAACCAGCAGAGCCAATTGAAGCTCAAAAAATCCTTCTGAAAAACGGGTGGGACCCTAAAACTCCGTCTATTGGTGTTACAATTATTGCACCTATGGGAAAATCTCTAAATTTTGACCATATTCAAAATTACTACCAATCAATTGCTATTGCACTTACCAACTTTGCAATATCAAAAAAAATGCAAATTGTTTTTTTTAATCAGGTCACAGGACCAACAGCAATTGAGGATGATCGAATTCCAACACATGCAATATATGAAAAAATCAAATCGATTTCTCCTGCAATAAAAATTCTTAATGTTACAGAAGTTCTATCTCCTTCTATGTTAAAAGCGTGTTATGGAAAAATGGATTTGTTTTTAGCATCCCGCCTTCATTCAGGTATATTTGCATTGGGCATGTACGTCCCGACCATTTTTGTGGGTTATTTATCAAAAACCATGGGGCTATTAAACTCCTTAGGTTTACACGAATTAGGAATCGAATTAAATGTAGTGAATTGTACATCATTAGAACATCTATTTTTGACGACTTGGAATTCTCGAAAATCCCTTCGTGATAAAATCGCAATCAAGATTTTGGAAATTATCCCCCAGACTGAGCAACCGCCGTTGGACATCCACATGGATTTTTCTCACAAATATGGAAAACGATAAAATTAAAATTCTACAGGTCATAGAAGGGATGGACATTGGAGGGGAGGCTGGCGGGGCCGAACGTTTCTCATTAGATTTATCACTCACACTAGATAAATCTAAATTTGATGTCTCTGTCTTATCATTTTACAAAACCAACTCTGAAATTGAAACAAAATGGTTAGAGACATTACGCAAAACAAAAATCCCGATTTCATTTGTTATTGAGAGGAAAAAATATAATCGATTCTTAGGAGACATCATCGGGATAATTAGCATTAGCAAAATTTTAAAAAATACCTCAGTCGACATCATTCACAGTCATTTTCATAGAGGAACAATAGGTACGCTATTTACAAGACTACACACGAAAAAGAGAAAACTGATAAGAACGGTACACCTTACGTATGAAAGAGGATATGGGTTTATCGGTGAATTACGAAGACTTTTATTTGTAAATTTTCTTTTTCCGTTAATGTTAGACGCTGAAGTGGCAGTATCTCGAGGTGCGATAGAAACCTTAAACAAACGTCCCATCCAAAAGATAACAAAAAAACAAGGTCATCTGATTTACAATGCAATTCCAGTCTCAAAAATTGTGGCTGAACCATTTAATAACGATGAGAAAAGGATAGTAATAGGGACGGTTGCCAGATTGGCTGAGCAAAAGGGGCTTATCTATTTAGTGAATGCAGCAAAACTAGTATGCGAAATTATCCCAAACGTTACTTTTGAAATTGTAGGGGAAGGAAAATTAAGAAATCTCTTAATAGATGAAACCAAACGTTTACAGATCACAGATAAAGTGATATTTAAAGGTAAAAATCAGAATGTTGCCGGGTTTTTAGAACAAATTAAGATTTTTGTTTTACCTTCATTGTGGGAAGGATTACCAACGGTTATTATGGAGGCAATGGCTGCAGGAGTTCCTGTAATTGCGACCAACATCCCCGGAACAGATGAACTTATCAGGGATGGTGTAAATGGTATTTTAGTGCCAGCGCGAGACTCTCAGGCATTAGCAGAAGCAATTATTACCGTCTTAAATTGTCCAGAAATGCAAAGTAAATATCGGGAAGCCAGTCTTGTTTCTGTAAATAACTTCTCAATCGAAAAAATTGCTGGAGATTATGAAAGACTGTTTGAACACCTTGTGAAAAGAACCGAAATTAATCAAACTGGTTCTTTCCCAAGTAATACAGCATTGTGAAAGTCACTTATCAATTTATCCCAATGATAATTTTTTACATGGTCTTTACCATTCTTTGTTAACTCTTCAATCAGGGTTGGAGAACTTAACAATTTATTAATTTCTACCGCCAGAGACATCGCATCCCCAGCTTTGCACAAAGCAATGGCCGGTGGATTTCCAGCTAATATTTTTCGATCTCCGACATCACCTGTTACGAATGGAATATTATTTGCCCAACTTTCAAACAACTTAAGAGGGCACCGCGCCTTTGCCACCTCGTCATCAAAAACAGGATCAACCGATAAATTTGCAATTTGATAATACTTATTTACATCAGATGAATCTACCTTTCCTACAAAAAAAACTTTATCATCAATTTTTCTATTTTTGACATAATCGATAATTTGATCAATACTCTCTCCTCCTCCGACTATCAGTAAATTTACATCATTGTTTATATTTAGTAAATCTGAAAAAGAATCAATTAACAATAAAACAGGGTGATTGGTAAGACTTAAACTTCCAACGAATATTACAGTATATGTGAATCTCAATCTCAATTTTTCTCTTAATTTTCTCAGCTCGTCATCAGAGTAAGTTATAATCGTTTGTTCTACCCCGTTCGGTAAATAATATATTTTATTGGGAATTACTTTATTTCCTATCAACTTTTGTCTCATATAAAAAGTATTTGTGATGACAAGATCTGCGCGGCTTAATAATATATTTTGAAACCAACCTATAAATGACCTTTGCCATGCATATTTAAAATTACCTGAACTTTGTTCATCATCATCCACATCAACGATCAGAAAAGTTTTCCGAATGATTGATGCCAAAATTCCTGCAATACCGTTCATTGGATGAGGTTTTCCAACAATTATGATTCTTGCAGGTTGCGCTGTGGCTCTATAACTTAGTTTTATTGTAGATTTTAATACAATCCAAAATAACCGGAATAAATTAAAATAACCTTTATGAGAGCCTCTTTTTAAAACATGCATTTGAGCCACGTACTCAATCGTTATAGAATCCAAAATTTGGACCTTCTCTTTGAGTTCGCCATAATTACTATGTAAAGCAGTTATAAAAACTGTATGTCCTAACCGAGTCAGGTGCTTTGCCCACGGCAAGTACCGTCCTCGACCGCCTGGGCTTAATAGATCTTGGGTAATTAAAAAATGGATTATCACATTAATTAATTAGCAATTTTAGAATTTTTATTAATTGTTACCGAAATCAAAATCAACAATAATTTTTCCGAGGTTCAATGATTCGTTTTGTGGAAGGTTCCAGGTTTGGGCTTCTCCAGAATCATCAGAAATTATGACATAATTATTACTCTCAACATCTCCCACAACTAATACATATTCTCCAGAGGGTAAACTAGCAATAATAAAAACACCTTGTTCGTTTGTGATTGCACCAGGGCTAAAAGCTGTATCTAATAGAAATGCTCCTTTTTGCGTATCTAAATCATCACGATAAACTTCAGCAAGACGTACGGTTGTATTTGCTAAGGATTCACCACTTTTGTTGGCAATTTGACCGGCAACTGAAGATTTGCCCTCCTCAGGTGTTGGAATGATTAAATCTGGTAGCTCTTTCGAGTCAATATTGCAAGAAGATAAAAGTAGTAAATTGGTTATTACGATAAACAACCATTTGAGTATCATCATAATCTCCGATTTTTCCAAATTAGTTACATAGTGATAATAAAAATTAATCCAATGAATTAGATTGATTATTTCAATTATAAATCATGCAACCACTAATTGTTTAAAAATAGATTTTTGGCGAAAATAATACTAAAGAACTATTGCGAATTTTTCCCATTCGAATAATAATTCATTCAATCGAAGACTTTGATTTATCGAAAGGAAAATCAATAATGAAAAAACGGCTATTTGGATTACTAATTATTTTAACCCTTTTGCTAACCCCGGTAAATGTTCAGCCGGTAAATGCAGCCGCTTATGGTACGACTTTCACAACCTCAGTCACGTACCAGAATGTTGGAACAGGACCAGCATCTATCAGTATACTGTTCTACCAGGAAGCAAGTGGAACACCAATAACAATCAACCGTCCGCAGCTTGCACCTCTGGCGGGAACATCGATCTTCGTTGGTAGCCTGACAGAAATTTCCAGTGGTTTCAAAGGCTCAGCGGTCATGCAATCTGATCAGCCATTAGTAGCCACTTTGGTACAAGTACCCCCCACAGGGAGCAGCGTCAAAGTTCGTCCATTATCGAATGGATTTTCAAGTGGGGCTTCAGTTGTTGGAATTCCCACAGTACTTAAAAATACTTTTGGAACCCATTCAACTGTTGTAGTTCAAAATATTGACTCCGTTGGGGCTGACCTTACATTCACTTTCACACCAGTTTCTGGTAGCCCAGTTGTAATAACGCACAACAACCTTCCTTCTGGGGCTGCAAAGTATTACGATTTGGGACAACTATCACAACTAGGTACCTCTTTCAATGGTGCCCTCCTCGTTTCCTCAAGGGAAACAGGTACAACCAATGCCGGAAACATTGTTGCCACGGCGATGGAAATGAATATTACCGGAAATGGTGCCTATGCATTCGAAGGTACAGCCCAGTCAGGAAATAAAATTTACATGCCCTCTGCTCTTTGTAGATTCACAGCAGCACAACAGACAACAGCATATGCAGTTCAAAATACCTCCGCAGGCATTGTGAATGTAACCGTTATGTATAGTTCGGGTAATAATGATGGCCCATTCCCAATCCCCGCAGGTGGAAAACGAAGTTTTGATGGATGTGCTGTGAACGGAACTGGGTTTATTGGTTCTGCAACCATTGAATCAACTGGTGGAAACATTGTAGCTGTAGGCAAGGTGTTTGGCGGTGGTTTATCAACAGCATTTCTGGGATTCACGGATGGTGCTCCCAAAATTGCACTTCCATATGTTCGTTACACCCAGTCACAATGGACAAACGGTGTTCGCCAACGGGCCTTCATTGCTATTCAAAATGTTGGGACGACAAATCTCGCTACTGGCCAGGTAACTGTGAAATACTATGGAAAGGACGGCGTCCTGATCGGAACGCACACACTGGGAGCAATTGCTGCAGGAGCAAAAGTGAATTCGAATGCATCAAATATTGGTACAGCAGGGAATGAATTTGGCTACTACACTGATGGTAGTTTCGGTGGGTCAGCGATCATACAAGGCCCAGTGGGGAGCAAATTAGCGGCAGTTGTAAGGGTCCAAACATATGTCTCTGCCAGTGTTAGTGCTGGTGAGGATTACACTGGAATCCCGATCCAATAAAATAAACCATATTGTTCAAGGGTCAGGAGGTAGTCTTCTGACCCTTTTTTGTTAAAATAATTATGGTAATTTGAATACCGTGCTAACATGGTATACTAATCTTAAGGAGGTCCTATCAAAGAGATCGATATAAAAAAACTCCTCCTCTTCCTCCTCCTCCTGCTGGTCGCCTGCGCCCGGGTTCCCGCCCCGCTTCCAGCGCTTACCCCCGAGCCGAAGATCGAGCCTTCGGCTGCTGTTACCCTCACCGCCGAG
>JAGXSM010000210.1 GCA_018333725.1 Melioribacter sp.
CGCAAGCTAATCCGTTTCCTAAAGCAAATTCAGTAGTTTATACAGGTGCAGCAACTCCACCTTCTGATGGATTCTTTGATGCAACTGCGAACTATGTTGGTGCTTTTGGGTATAGCAATTGGGCTGCTGGTTGGAGTTCTTTAGAGTTTATTTCTACCGGTGTGAATGATGAACTGTTCGATGGACAGATTCCAAATGAATATGTTCTTACTCAAAACTATCCAAATCCATTTAATCCAACAACAAATATTCGATTTGCAATTCCTAAATCCGGTAATGTAAAACTCTCGGTTTATAATGTACTTGGTCAGGAAGTTGCAACACTTGTAAATGGCTTAAAAGAAGCAGGTACTTATACAATCAACTGGAATGCTTCCAATGTTTCGAGTGGAATTTATATTTATCGTTTAGAATCGGCTGGACAAGTTATAACAAAGAAAATGACATTATTAAAATAAGTTTGCTTTCTCTCTCCATTCCTGTTCTCCGGGCGTCGTAAGACGCCCTTTTTATTTATCTAAATAACCGGCAAAGTGTTTTATCAATTTCTCCTTTTTCTTATTTTGTTCATAAGAATTGATTGAATAAAATGAAATCCAAAATCTTCTTATCTGCAATTTTATTTATTTTTTTGATGTCGAATTGTTTTTCACAAAACCTGAACAGTTCACTCATCAATTATGATAATTTGTTTAATATCTCCTCATTTACACGCCATATTAATTTTCTTGGGAGCGATTTGTTTGAAGGGAGAGGAACCGGAACGACTGGCGGTAATTTAGCAGCAAAATATATTGCACTTGAATTAAGTAAACTTGGGCTCAAACCTGTTGGTAATGATAATACATTCTACCAGAATATACCGATGCATGGAAGCAGAGTGTTAAACTCATCCAGACTTACATTATTCAGTAATGACGAACAAAGCGAACTAAAATTAAATGAAGATTATCTTCTGTATCAATCAGGTTCACAGACTTTTATTCCTGTCCCAACTCAACTTGTATTTGTTGGATATGGAATTATAGCACCTGAATTCGATTATAATGATTACCAGGAAGTTGATGTTGAGGGGAAAATAGTTGTCTTTTTAGATGGGGAACCGTATTCCGATGATAAAAATTTTTTTAATGGAGAAGCTCCAACAATTTACAACTACCCGGAGTCGAAACAGAAGATTGCAATTTCAAGAGGAGCAAAAGGAAGTATTCTTATTCCGTTTCCGAACACTAATTGGGAAAAATTGCAAAAGGACTTTGCATTCGAAAATATTTCTCTTGCATACTCTGTTTCTTCCAATTTCAGTGCTGTTTTAAATTTTCAATCAGCGCTAAAATTATTTGATAAATCAACTTATTCTCTGGAAGATGTTATAAACTTGCATTCTGCTAATAAACTTAGGAGTTTTAACCTAAATACTAAATTGTCTTTTAGAGGTGTATTTCAGGAACGAGATTTTATTGCACAGAATGTTGCCGGGTTAATTGAGGGGACCGATCCAAAACTAAAGGACCGTTACATAATTGTCTCTGCTCATTATGACCATCTTGGAATTGGTCCTGTTGTTAATGGTGATTCAATTTATAATGGTGTTTATGATAATGCTGCCGGTGTTTCCGCAGCACTCGAAATTGCCAGGGCATTCTCTCAATCAGGAATTTCCATTAAGAGGTCAATATTATTTTTATTTCTGACAGGAGAAGAGTTCGGCTTGCTCGGTTCAAAATATTATACGAACAATCCGCTCTTTCCACTCTATAAAACAATTGCAAATATCAATATAGACGGGATTGCATCATTCGATAATTTTGAGAGCATAATCGGAATTGGAAAAGAGTATTCAACACTCAATAATTACTTAAAGACTACTGCCGAAAAATTCGGTCTCGATATTGTTGATATACCGCCGCAATTCAGGTTCAATGAATCTTTTTCGCAATCGGATCAGGTTGCATTTGCTAATGCGGGAATTCCGGCAATGTTAATTTCAGAAGGATTAGATTATGTGAACTTATCCAAAGAGGAAGGTCTTAAAAAATATGTTGAATATTCAACCATGTATTACCATACTCCATTTGATGACCTTCAACTTCCAATTAATTTAGAAGCTGCCAAACAGCATATGGTAATTTTATATTCTTTAATTGAGGATTTGGCAAATAATCCAAATGAACCTGAATGGAATAAAGGTGTTCCATACTTAAATGCACGCTTAAGATCAATTGCGGAGAAAAAGTAATGAAGAAATTTCTTTTTGCTGCTTTCATTTTAATATTGATAATAAATAGCTGCACTTCAACTCCTGTAAAAGTAGCATCAATAAGAATCAAAGGTTCGGATACAATGCTTCATCTTACTGATTTACTGGCTCAGGCATATATGGAACAGCATCCGGGCATTTCAATATATGTCGATGGCGGTGGAACGGCTGCCGGTGTCCGATCACTTATTAGAGGCGAAATTGACATCTGTACCGCATCACGTAATTTAGAACCTGAGGAAGTAAAATTATTAGCCGATAATTACGGAAGCATTGGTATATCCTATCTAATTGCCAAAGACGGATTATGTGTTTACCTTAATCCCGATAACCCTGTTCAGAACTTAACCCAGGATCAAGTCCGGAATTTATTTCTATGTAAATACACAAACTGGAATCAGGTTGGGGGATTGAATAAACCGGTATCACTTATTGTTCGTAATCCAAACTCCGGAACGTATCTCTATTTTAAGGAACATATTCTGGATGGAAATGAATATTGCGAAAATGTTACGATAGGACTTACAACAGAAAGTGTTATTGGTCTAATAAAGAAAAATCCGAATGCAATTGGTTACGGTGGGGTTGCATTCAAATCCGAAATATCCCTTGCAAGAATTGATAACATATTACCTACCGAAGAAAATATTCGTAATGATAAATATCCTATTACAAGATACCTTCATTTTTACACTCTCAATCAACCTACAGGTGTTGTAAAGGATTTTATTGATTGGGTAATTAGTCCGGGTGGTCAAAGGATAATAAAGAATAACGGATTTGTTTCTTTATTCGAAATGAACTATTAATGGAATTATTTAAGTAGAGGAAAATTTTACAAACAAATAAATAAATATTAGTTTTGAATCAATTATTAATGAGATAACACAATGAAATCGAATCTTAACACGGAAATTGAGAATCTTAAAACAAACATTATAAAGATGGCTTCACTTGTTGATGAACAGGTTGAGAAAGTAATCTATTCTCTGGAAACAGGTGAGACAGAACATTGTAAAGGTATTAAAGCAAGGGATCTTGAAGTTGATGCATACGATAATCTAATCCAGGCACAGTGCGAGAATATGTTAACATTATATCAGCCCGTTGATGCTAATTTAAGGTTTATTCTCTCGTCGTTAATTATTAATAATCAGCTTGAACGGTGCGGTGATATAGCTGTAAATATAGCTGAACGTGTAAAGAAAACCAGTGGTAATCATGCCCTTATCCAGGAAGCTCAGATTATTGAGATGAGCCAGAATGCAAGAAAGATGCTTAAACAATCAATCGACTCATTCATTTACCAGGATACGGACCTTGCAACAATGGTAATTCAGAGCGATGACCAGGTAGATCAATTAAACCGTCAGGCATTCAAATTCCTTGTTAAGAAAATGCAGACCGAACCGGCTACAATAGAACCTTGTGCTCACCTTATCATCTTAACACGTAACCTGGAGCGTTTAGCCGATCATGCGACGAATATTGCAGAAAACTTAGTATTCTTTGTTGATGCTAAAATTATAACCCATAGAAACCGGCTTAATAAACCTCCTAAAACAACCGAAGAAGATTGATCTTTACTTCAGTCTATCGGGTTTTGGCTAATTTTACCTTTTCCAGACCGGTCATATATGATAAATATCAAAAATTATCATCGACTAATTTATTTTCATCAATTGAATTATTATATTGAAACCAAGTTACTTGACCTAATTGATGCGAATAATCAAACCTAAAAAACTGAAACCCGGAGACGTTATTGGTATTATTTCTCCGGCATCTTCTCCTGATGATCTCACCAAAATTAATCGTGGCATTGAATATCTTGAAAAACTTGGATACCGTGTTGAAGTAGGCAAACACGTCGGTATGCAGGAAGGTTACCTTGCCGGTAATGATCAGCAGAGATTAACAGACATCCATTCGATGTTCAATAACAAACAAATTAAAGCAATCTTTTCTATCCGCGGCGGATATGGTTCCGGCAGACTTCTCGATAAAATTGATTACAAAGTAATCCGGAATAACCCTAAAATATTTGTAGGATATAGTGATATCTGCGCCCTTCAAATGGCGTTTTACACAAAATGCGGATTGATAACATTTGGCGGACCGATGGTAGCAGTTGATTTCCACGACGAGGTAAGTTCTTTTACAGAAGAAGTGTTCTGGCGGACAATTACTTCCAACAAAAAGATCGGTCGTCTCTCAAATCCTTGCAACGAAAAATTCTATGTACTTCATAAAGGTCGTGCTACCGGTAGAATTATCGGTGGTAATTTAAGTGTGCTTACTTCATTAATCGGTACGGAATATTTACCCAAAATAAAAGATTCCATTCTGCTGCTTGAGGATATTAACGAAGCACCTTATAGAGTTGACAGGATGTTCAATCAACTACGACTTGGAAAGATTTTCAAACAAATAAGAGGAGTGATATTAGGTCATTTTGTAAACTGTGTTGAATCCGATCCTGAAAAGAAATCGTTCTCACTTAACGAAGTAATAATTGAATATTTCGAGAATCTGAAACTGCCCGTTATTTATAACGTAAAGCACGGACATATTAAAGAGAACCTTACAATTCCGTTTGGAATAAAATGTACTCTTAATGCGTCCCGGGGATATATTGAAATATCTGAAAATGCTGTAGTATAAAATATTTCCGGTAATCAGGTTTTGCTGTCCCAATTTACTTAAATGTAGAATTCCCCTTTAATCTTATTCTCTTTTTTAAGAAATAATCCTCAAATTGCCCCGATTTTACAATTCTTTTAATCTTCTTATGCTCTGGTATGTTTGTTGTTTTATAATTAGTGAGAATTTACCCGGAGAAAAAGAACAGAATGGAATTCATAGATGAAAAATACATTGATTCATTAATTAATGAAGAAAAACTGAATGACCCGGCACTTCAAAAAGAGATAATCGATAAATCGAAAGATGCAAAAGGTTTAACACTTCAGGAAAGTGCCGCATTATTAAATATCAAGAATCAAGATCTTCTTGAATATCTTTTTCACACAGCAAAAGAAGTAAAAGAAAAGATTTACGGCAACCGGCTTGTTTTATTCGCACCGCTTTATATAACCAATCAATGTGTTAACAACTGTCTTTACTGTGCATTCAGAAGGGATAATAAAGAACTTATAAGAAAGACTCTTACAATCGAAGAGATTAGAGAGGAAACGGAATTTCTTGTTAAGCAGGGACATAAAAGAATTCTGCTTGTAGCCGGCGAGCATCCTAAAAAATCGAGTATGCAATTTATTGGAGAAGCTGTAAAAACAATCTACGATGTTCACATTAATGGCGGTAATATTAGAAGAATAAATGTTAACACCGCTCCTCTTTCTTACGATAATTTTAAAGTGTTAAAAAGTTTTGGAATTGGAACATATCAATGTTTCCAGGAAACATATCATTACGATACTTATTATAAAATGCACCCGGACGGACCAAAGCACGATTATGCATGGCGTTTGTTTGCAATGGATAGAGCTTTACTTGCCGGTATTGATGACGTTGGTATTGGTGCCTTATTCGGATTAACCGATTATAAGTTCGAAACTCTCGCATTGTTATCGCATGCGTTTAATCTGGATAACCGTTTCGGAATTGGACCTCATACAATATCCGTTCCGCGGTTAGAGCCGGCATTCAATGCACCT
Source organism: Melioribacter sp. (assembly GCA_018333725.1). Lineage (GTDB taxonomy): Bacteria > Bacteroidota > Ignavibacteria > Ignavibacteriales > Melioribacteraceae > DSXH01. The sequence goes on from JAGXSM010000210.1 coordinate 5,938, forward strand.
GTTGCACATAAACCTCCATTTGCTGTAAGCGATCACGATTTCAAGAAGCTTGTGGCAATAATCCGTCTCGCTGTTCCATACACAGGAATAATTCTCTCAACACGCGAACGGGCCGAACTAAGAAGAGAATTGTTTGAACTTGGTATCTCGCAGATAAGTGCCGGAAGCAGAACTTCCCCCGGTGCTTACAAAGAATCCCAGGAATCAATCGAAGAATATGAAATGGAACAATTCCAGTTAGGTGATCACAGAACATTGGATGAAGTAGTAAAGGATTGCTGTCAGCTCGGTTATCTTCCAAGTTTCTGTACAGCATGCTATCGTTCATCAAGAACAGGCGACCGTTTTATGGAATTAGCTAAGTCCGGTGATATTGGAAAGTTATGCGTCCCGAATGCTATTGCAACATTTAAAGAATATTTGATCGATTATGCATCGGATGAAACTAAATCGGTTGCGGATAAATTTATTGAAAATGAAATTGAGAAACTTAGCGGGGCAACTAAAACCAAAACAGAAAAAATGATCAATCGTGTTAAGGATGGCGAAAGAGACGTTTTCTTTTAGAAATTTTTTCTATCAAAAAAAGGATTTAAGTACTACATAAATTTTATGAACCTTGAACAAATATTAAATAAAGAGGAACTTACAAGAGAAGAGATTATTTTTCTTCTCGGTTTAACAGACCGGGATGAGATTGATTCACTTTTCAGAAGGGCTGATGAAATCCGCCAGCAATATTGCGGCGATGAGGTTCATTTAAGAGGTATTATTGAGATCTCTAATTTCTGCGATCAGAATTGTTTCTATTGCGGACTGCGTGAAGAAAATTATAGTATTACCCGTTACCGTATGACCCCGGAAGAAATAATTGAAACTGCGCGGCTGATAACTAATTTTGGAATTAATACTATTGTACTCCAATCCGGCGAAGATCATGTACTTGATACCGATTTAATTGCTTACATCATCTTTTCAATTAAACAAAAAACAGATGCAGCAATAACATTAAGTTTGGGCGAAAGGGGATTCGACGAATACCGCACATGGAAAATTGCCGGTGCTGACCGTTATTTACTTAAACACGAAACAGCCAATCCAAAACTTTATGCGGCATTTCATCTAAAACAAAAACTGAGCGACCGGATTTCTCATCTTAAGTTCCTTAAAATTCTCGGTTATCAAATCGGTTCGGGTAATATGATTGGTTTGCCGATGCAGACAATTGAAGATATTGCAGATGACATTTTACTCTGTAAAGAACTCGATCTCGATATGGCTGCGATCGGACCTTTTATTCCATCTCCTTTTACACCGTACAGATTAAAAAAACCTGCTGATGTTGAACTTACATTAAAATCCATGGCAACTGCAAGGATAGTTTTGAAGAGTGTTCACATTCCGGCAACAACCGCTCTCGCTACTCTTGATGAAGAGGGAAGAACAAAGGGCTTGAATGTCGGTGCAAATGTTGTGATGCCAGATTTTACACCAAGTCCATATAGAGAACAATACCAGATTTATCCCGATAAGAAATGCATGAATGATAATCCGTTAAATTGCCGTTCATGTCTGCAGCTTCAGATTGAATCGATAGGGAGAAGAATATCGACTGGCAGGGGAGATTCTCTTAAACTTACACCTCTGCAGATTACCAACTGGTCATTCAAATAAATCGCCTTTCTTACATTATGTTTTGGTATTATATTTCACTCCAAAATTTTACGGGAGAAACAAAATGCGTAAAAATCTTTTAATCATTCTTTCATTTACATTATTATTTACATTCTGCAGTTCTGTAAACGATAAAGAATTATTTGATAAAGCACAGAAAGATTTAAGCGATAAAAATTATACTGAAGCAGCTGCCGGATTTGATAAACTGATAGCTGAAGCGCCGAATAGTGAGTTTGTTCCGCAAGCATTATTTGAATCTGCTAAAATGTATCATGCAGAACAGATTCCCGATTTGCCAAAAGAGGAATCTCTTAATAAAGCTGTTCAATACTATAAAAAGTTATATGAAGGCTATCCAGATTTCAAAGAATCTTCTTCCGCAATGATGATGACGGGATTCATTCTTGCAAATGAATTAAATAAGCCGGAGGAAGCAAAACCTATTTACGAAGAGTTTCTTAAAAAATATCCAGAGAGTAAACTTGCCGGATCGGTTAAGTTAGAGCTGGAATCGATCGGTTTATCCCCCGAAGAAATTTTACAGAAGAAATTGGAAGGCAAAAAATAGTGCCGGTTAAATCGAAGGATTTTAAAAATTACCTCGATCCTTTTGTCATTTCAAAAATAAAATCGCTTGAGTTACGAGCACGCGCTATTGTTGAAGGATTTATGGTCGGACTTCACCGCAGTCCTTATCACGGTTTCAGTGTTGAATTCAGCGAACACCGTCCTTATATGCAAGGCGATCCTATCAAAAACATCGATTGGAAGGTTTATGCAAAGCGCGAAAAATATTTTATCAAGCAATATGAAGAAGAAACAAATTTAACCTGTAATATCTTTCTGGATATAAGTAAATCAATGCAGTTCAAACATTCTGCACAGATAAGTAAACTTGATTACGGAATTAATCTTGCTGCTGCGTTAAGTTATATTTTGATCAATCAACAGGATGCTGTCGGGTTGACCGTTTACTCAGATAAAGTTTATAATTATCTTCCGCCAAAATCGAACCGGGTTTATCTTAAAACATTGTTGATCGGTTTGAATAATGTTAAACCCTCGGGTTCAACAAATACTGCAGCTTGCCTCGATTCCGTTACAGAGAAAATTAAGAAGAGGGGATTAACAATTATTATCTCCGATTTTTTTGATGATCCCGATTCGGTTATGAAAGCCCTTAAACATATTCATTACAAAAAAAACGAGGTGATACTATTTCAATTGCTCGATCCGGTTGAAAGAAATTTCGGGTTCGACCGCGATTCTGTTTTTGTTGATCTTGAAACCAATGAAGAGATGACTACACAGCCGCATCAGATTAAAAGGGCTTATAGCGAAGCTATGAAGGATTACCTGAGTAAACTTAAAAGTGAATCTCTTAATTATGGAATAGAATATAATCTAATTACAACCGATCAATCTTTCGATAAAGCTCTTCTTGCTTACTTTGCTAAACGGGAAAGGATGCATTAAGGGTAAAGGGTGATCTGAAAATGAGTAACGGGTGGGATTGTTGAAGTGTTTAATTGTAAAAGTGTTGAATTGAGTTTTAATGTGGCTCGGCTCAAAAAATTTACTTTGATAATCAGCTTTTATCCAGACTTAGTTATTTACGTTGTAAGATCTGCTAAATCTGTGTGCTATTATCTAATGATTAATTTTTTGAGCTTTCAATGTCCCATTAATTCATTTTTGACCAAGCACTAAGAACCACGAACCACAGAAAACCTTGAACAAATTTATATTGCTATTATTAAATTGAAATTATAATTTGCATTCGTAATTAAGCCGGACGCTTAATGGAGTTAAAGAGGGGCAAGCCGAAGCTGCTGGATCAGATTAGGATAAC
>JAGXSM010000211.1 GCA_018333725.1 Melioribacter sp.
TACTTCTTCTCGTATCGCAAGTCAATCGCAAGTAGAAACCAATGTTGCTGGTACAGTTAAATTCGATAAAATTAATTTTGTTGAAAAAGTTGATGCATTTGGAAAAGTTAAGGTCGTTATAGGAAGAAGAGGCGGAATCGGAATTTATGATGAAGATGATAGACAAATTAAACGTTTTGAGATCCCTTATGGTGCTGAATTAATGGTTGAGGATAAACAGGATGTAGTAAAAGGTCAGCCTCTATACAACCACGATCCATACAATTCAGTTATTGTAACTGATATGGGCGGTAAAGTATCCTTTATTGATTTGGTGGATAGTGTTACTTATCAACAGGTTGCTGATGAACAAACCGGTCACGTTCAGAAAGTTGTTATCGAATCTAAAGATAAAAATCTTACGCCAAGCATTTCTATTAAAGACTCTAAAGGAAATGAAAAAGTCTTCAATATTCCTACAAGAGCTTATTTATCTGTTGAAGAAGTTGAGGAAATTCAAGCCGGTACTATTTTAGCAAAAATTTCTAAAGCAACTGCAAAAACACGCGACATTACTGGCGGTTTACCAAGAGTAACTGAATTATTCGAAGCTAGAAGTCCGCATGATCCTGCAATTGTTTCTGAAATTGAAGGAAAAGTTAAATTTGGTGCGCGTAAAAAAGGAAGTAGAGAAATTATTGTCGAATCATTTGACGGGTCAATTCAAAAAGTGTATGCTGTTCCTTATGGTAAACATATTTTAGTTCAAGAGAATGACGAAATCCCGGCTGGTGAAAAAATTACTGACGGACCAATGGATCCTCATGACATTGTGAAAATAAAAGGTACTAATGCCGTTCAAGAATATTTAGTAAACGAAATTCAGGATGTTTATCGTTTGCAAGGTGTTAAAATTAATGATAAACATATAGAAGTAATTGTTAGACAGATGTTACAGAAACTTCAAATAATTTCTGCCGGCGATACTAACTTTATTGAGGAAGACCTTGTTGATAGAAATAAACTCTTAGATGAGAACGAACGGATTGAAAATATGGTAGTTATACTGGACCCCGGTCAATCTAAATTCAAAGCCGGTCAATTAGTTACTAAACCTAAATTTAGAGAGATTAATGCCGAACTTACTCGTAAGGGTAAGAAAACCATGAAATCACGTGATGCTGAACCGGGAACATTTGATAACGTTCTTTTAGGTATTACGCACGCTGCGTTATCAACCGAAAGCTTTATTTCTGCTGCTTCGTTCCAAGAAACTACAAAGGTTCTAACCAATGCTGCTACTGAAGCTAAAGTTGATACGCTGAATGGGCTAAAAGAAAATGTGGTTATGGGACATTTAATTCCAGCTGGTACAGGACTCAAGAAGTATAAAAATATAATTTTGACTGGTGAAGAAACGGCTGAAGAAATTAACATTAAAGCTGAAGAGTTAGAAGAGAAGGAATCAGTTTAGTATTTAAAATATTTGCTTTGTATTTCTTGACAATTGGAATGATTATCAATAAATTTGAAGTCTGAATTTTTATCAAAAATGAAATATTTTCGGAGGAAATTACGTGCCAACGATAAACCAGTTGGTTAGAAAAGGTAGAGTAGTAGTAACTTCAAAGAATAAAGCACCTGCTTTAGATGCTTGTCCTCAAAAGCGCGGTGTTTGTACTAGAGTTTATACAACTACTCCAAAGAAACCTAATTCGGCCTTAAGAAAAGTAGCAAGAGTTAGATTAACAAATCATATTGAGGTTACTGCTTATATCCCTGGCGAGGGACATAATTTGCAAGAACACTCAATTGTATTGATTAGAGGTGGTAGAGTTAAAGACTTACCGGGTGTTAGATATCATATTATTCGTGGTACCCTGGATACTGGTGGTGTTGAAGATAGAAAGAAAGGCCGATCTAAGTATGGAACAAAAAAACCAAAAGCTAAATAATTAATATGAGAAAAAAGAGAGCAGAAAAGAGATTTCTTAAACCAGATCCAAAATACAATGATATTTTGGTATCTAAGCTTATTAACTACCTTACATGGCATGGTAAAAAATCGACTACAAGAAATATGGTGTATGATAGTTTTTCTTTAATTGAACAAAAAGCCAAAAAACCTGCTATGGAAGTATTTAAAAAAGCTATTCAAAATGTTCAACCTCTTGTAGAAGTTAGAAGTAGAAGAGTTGGCGGTGCTACTTATCAAGTTCCTATGGAAGTTAGACCCGAACGAAGAACTTCATTAGCTTTGAGGTGGATTAGAATTTATTCGAGAGAAAGAAAAGATAAATCGATGGCTGCAAAACTTGCTGCAGAACTAATGGCAGCCGCAAATGGCGAAGGAAATGCTGTTAAGAAGAAAGATGATACTCATAGAATGGCCGAAGCCAATAAAGCATTTGCACATTTTAAATGGTAGAAAGGAGTTTTTGGATTTAGATGTCGACTAAGCGTGTTGAAATAAGTAAAGTAAGAAACATCGGTATTATGGCCCATATCGATGCCGGTAAAACAACTACTACAGAAAGAATTCTGTATTATACCGGTAAATTACATCGCATGGGTGAAGTACATGATGGTGCTGCGACTATGGATTGGATGGAACAGGAAAAGGAACGTGGTATTACCATTACAAGTGCTGCAACAACTACCTCATGGAAGAATAATCAAATTAATATTATTGATACTCCCGGTCACGTTGATTTTACAGTCGAAGTTGAACGTTCTTTGAGAGTTTTGGATGGTGCTATTGCTCTTTTCTGTGCGGTTGGTGGTGTTGAACCACAATCTGAAACAGTTTGGAGACAAGCAGATAAATATGGTGTTCCGAGGATTGCTTTTGTTAATAAAATGGATCGTGTGGGCGCAGATTTTTATAACGCTGTTAATATGATGAAAGAAAAACTTGGCGCCAATGCAGTCCCGATTACTTTACCTGTTGGTGATGGCGAGTTGTTTAATGGTTTTATTGATCTTATGTCGATGAAAGCAAGAATGTTTCATGATGATACTCTTGGAACAACTTTCGAAGATGTTGAAATACCTTCTGATCTTGTTCCGCTTGCACAGAAATATAGAACTCATATGCTCGAAGCTGTGTCGGATGTAGATGATTCATTACTTGAGAAATATTTAGAAGGTAAAGAGATATCCGAAGAAGAAATTAAACCAGTTTTAAGAGCTGCTACAATCCAGTTAAAAATAATTCCTGTATTGTGTGGTTCTTCATTTAAGAATAAAGGTGTACAGAAATTACTAGATGCTGTTATTGATTTCTTACCATCTCCTCTTGATTTAGGAAATCTTACAGCTCATCATATTCATAAAAATGACCATGTTGAAAGGAAGATTGATCCTAATGAAAAATTTACTGCGCTCGCATTCAAAATTATGACAGATCCTTATGTTGGTAAATTAACTTTTATTAGAGTTTATAGCGGTACATTGAAAGCCGGATCATATATATATAATTCGGTAAGTGATAAAAAAGAAAGAGTGGGACGTGTTCTTCAAATGCACGCAAACCACCGCGAGGATATGGATGAAATAAGAGCTGGTGATATTGCTGCAATTGTTGGATTGAAATATACCAAGACTGGCGATACTTTATGTACTGAAGAAGATGCAATTATTCTTGAGAGAATGGCATTCCCGGAACCTGTGATTCAGATTGCAATTGAACCAAAAACTAAAGCTGATCAGGATAAACTTTCTGAATCGCTTGCAAAGCTTAGTGATGAAGATCCAACATTTAAAGTAAAAGTTGATGATGAAACCGGCCAAACTCTTATTAGTGGTATGGGCGAACTTCACCTCGAAATTCTTGTAGATAGAATGAAGAGAGAATTCAAAGTTGAGGCAAATGTTGGTAAACCTCAGGTAGCATATAGAGAAACAATTACAAAGTCAGTTCAGGCAGAAGGTAAATTTGTTAAACAGACTGGTGGACGCGGTAAATACGGTCATGTCTGGTTAGAAATATCTCCTAACGAACCTGGTAAAGGTTTTGAATTTGAAAATGCAATTGTGGGTGGATCTGTTCCTAAAGAATATATTAATCCCATTGTTAATGGATTACATGATGCAATGAGAAACGGTGTGCTCGCCGGATACCCGGTTGTTGATATTAAGGTTAAGCTATTTGATGGGTCATATCACGATGTGGATTCAGATGAAATATCATTTAAAGTTGCTGCATCAATTGGTTTCAAAAATGGTGCATTAAAAGCCAACCCTATTTTGCTTGAACCAATGATGAGTGTAGAAGTAATAACCCCTGAAGAATACCTTGGCGATGTAATGGGAGATCTAAATTCCCGAAGAGGTAAAATTGAAGGATTTAATTCCAGAAAAGATGCTCAGGTTATTAAAGCAATGGTTCCGTTAGCACAGATGTTTGGTTATGCAACTACATTACGTTCTATGACTCAAGGTAGAGCAATATACACAATGCAATTTTCACATTATTCTGAAGTACCTAAATCAGTAGCTGAAGAGATTACTGAAAAATCGCAGTCTAAAAAAATAGCTCAATCAGCATAGTAAAAAATATTAATAATATTTAATTAAGAAAATAAACAATAAGGAGAGTAACTAGATGGCAAAAGAAAAATTTGATCGTAGTAAACCTCATGTTAACATAGGTACGATCGGACATGTAGACCATGGCAAAACTACTCTTACTGCAGCCATCACCATGGCATTAGCATTAAAAGGTCTTTCTCAGGTAAGAACCTTCGATAGTATTGATAATGCTCCAGAAGAAAGAGAAAGAGGTATTACAATTGCAACTGCTCACGTTGAATACTCAACAGAAAATAGGCATTATGCGCATGTTGACTGTCCTGGTCACGCTGACTATGTAAAGAACATGATTACAGGTGCTGCTCAAATGGACGGTGCAATTCTTGTTGTTGCTGCTACCGATGGTCCAATGCCTCAAACAAGAGAACATATTCTTCTTGCAAGACAGGTAGGCGTTCCAAGAATAGTAGTATTCTTGAACAAGGTTGATATGATGGATGATCCTGAATTAATCGACTTGGTTGAAATGGAATTAAGAGAATTATTAACAAAATACGAATTCCCCGGAAATGAAATTCCGATTGTCCGTGGTTCTGCTTTAAAAGCTCTTGAAGCTGGTACATCAAATGCTCCAACTACTGATGAAAGATACAACTGCATCTGGGAGTTAATGAAAGCAGTTGACAATTATGTACCAATACCGCAGCGTGATTCTGATAAACCATTCTTGATGCCGGTTGAAGACGTATTTTCTATTACAGGACGTGGTACCGTTGCAACTGGAAGAGTTGAAAGAGGTACACTTAAATTGAACGAAGAAGTTGAATTGATTGGTCTTGGTGTTCATAAGAAAACTGTTGTTACCGGTATCGAAATGTTTAGAAAAGAATTAGATTCTGCAATTGCTGGCGATAATGCCGGGTTGTTATTACGTGGTGTTGACAAAACAGAAATTGAAAGAGGAATGGTTCTTGCAAAAACCGGTTCCATTACTCCTCACAAGAAATTTGAAGCTAAAGTTTATATCCTTTCTAAAGAAGAAGGTGGACGTCATACACCGTTCTTTAATGGTTATAGACCTCAGTTTTATTTCAGAACAACCGACGTAACCGGAATAGCAACTTTACCAGAAGGAACCGAAATGGTTATGCCTGGTGATAACGTGCAATTAAAGATCGATTTAATTTCTGAAATCGCTATGGAAGAAGGTTTGAAATTCGCTATTCGCGAAGGCGGTAGAACTGTTGGTGCTGGTTTTGTAACAAAGATTATTGAATAGTAATAAACATTGAATAGGGGAAAGTAAATGCTTTCCCCTTATTATGTCTGAACAAGGAGATTATTAAAAGTGCCCGGTCAAAAAATTAGAATTAAGCTTAAGTCATACGATCATATTTTGATTGACAAATCAACTGAAAAGATTATCAAAACTGTTAAAAGTACTGGTGCTGTTGTTTCCGGTCCTATTCCTCTTCCTACTAGAAGAACAGTCTTTACAGTATTAAGATCTCCTCACGTTGATAAAAAATCTCGTGAACAATTCGAGATAAGGGCTCATAAAAGAATTATCGATATCCACAATTCTAATAATAAAACTGTCGACGCATTAAGCAAACTCGAAATTCCTGCTGGCGTTGACATAGAGATAAAGTTATAGGAAAAAAAATGCCTGGTCTGTTAGCAAAAAAATTAGGAATGACTAATATATACTCCGAAGATGGTCAAATAATTCCGGTTACAGTTCTGGAAGCCGGACCATGTAAGGTCTATTCAGTTAAAACCAACGACAAAGATGGTTACTCTTCTGTTCAGTTAGGATTCGGAGAAAAGAAAGAGAAGAAAGTTAATAAACCTCAAATTACTGTTTACAAAAAACTTGGTCTTGTTCCACCCGTTGCTCTGCAGGAATTTAGAAATTTTGAAGCAGATCAATTCAAAGTAGGTGATGAAGTTAAAGCTGATCTTTTTCAGGTGGGCGATAAGGTTAAAGTTTCCGGTAAAAGTAAGGGTAAAGGTTTTCAGGGAGTAATTAAAAGACATGGTTTTGGTGGTGTTGGTGGAACAACACACGGTCAAAGCGATAGAGTAAGAGCTCCCGGATCTATTGGCGCAAGTTCATATCCATCAAGAGTTTTTAAAGGTCAGAGAATGGCCGGAAGAAAAGGATATGAAAGTGTAACAGTTAGAAATTTAAAAGTAGTTAAAGTTATTGCAGATAAAAATATTATAATGGTTAAAGGAGCAGTTCCAGGCTCTATAAATTCAATTGTGGCAATTAATAAATAGTGTTATTGAAAATGAAATTAGAAGTCCTAAAAACTGATGGTACAAAATCTGGCGAGAAAGTAGATCTCTCTAAAGATATTTTTGAAATAGAACCGAATGATCATGTTCTCTATTTAGCTGTTAAAGCATACCTTGCGAATCAACGTCAGGGAACTCATAAAGCAAAAGAGAGAAATGAAGTGCGCGGTGGTGGTAAGAAACCATGGCGTCAAAAAGGCCGTGGTGGTGCAAGAGCCGGATCTTCCAGGTCTCCACTTTGGGTTGGAGGTGGTTCTATATTTGGCCCTAAACCAAGAGATTATACACAAAAGTTGAACAAAAAAGTTGTTTCGCTTGCTAGAAAATCAGCGTTGTCTTATAAAGCCAAAGCTAATCAAATTATTGTTGTGGAAGATTTTAATTTCGAATCTCCCAAAACAAAAGAATTTGCAAAGATTTTAAATGCCCTTCAGCTTAAAGGTAAAAAGACATTATTACTTACAAATGGAACGCTGGAAAACGTTTATAAATCCGGTAGAAATATTGAACGCGTTAATATCCTTGAAGCAAACAAAGCTTCTGCTTACGAGTTGTTGAATAATCAGATTCTTGTTATGCAAAAAAGCGCAGTTAATCTTTTAGAAAGCACATTTAAATAATACGGTTAAAAAATGAAAAGTATTTTAATTCGACCTTTGATTACAGAAAAAATGTCTGGTATTAGCGAAAAGCATCCTAATAAATTTGGATTTGTTGTTTCAGTTGATGCAAATAAAATTCAGATTGCTAAAGCAATTAAAGATAAATTCAACGTTGATGCGGTTTCTATTAATACTATAAGATATAAAGGTAAACAGAGAACACAATTTACTCGTAAAGGTCGCTTTACAGGAAAAACAGCAAAATTTAAAAAAGCTATTGTTACACTTAAAGAAGGTCAAACTATTGACATTTTTGGTCAAGCTTAAGACCAATTGTTTTGGAGCTGAATTAAATGGCAATTAGAAAATTAAAACCAAATACACCGGGTACAAGATTTATGAGTATCTCTTCATTTGAAGAGATAACCAAAACTTCTCCGGAAAAATCCTTGACAGTTTCTCTAAAAAAATCCGGTGGTAGAAATAATTTAGGAAGGGTTACTTCACGTCATCGCGGCGGTGGACATAAAAGACGTTATAGAATTATCGATTTCAAAAGAGAAAAATATGGTGTACCGGCTAAAGTTTTTTCAATAGAATACGATCCAAATAGAACTTCAAGAATAGCTTTGCTGAATTACGCCGATGGTGAAAAAAGATATATTCTTGCACCAGAAGGATTAAAAGTAGGCGATACTTTAATGTCGGGTTCCGGTTCCGAAATAAAAGTAGGAAACTCACTTCCGCTTAAAGAGATTCCTCTTGGTAGTTTTGTTCATAACGTAGAAATGAAACCCGGTAAAGGTGGACAGATTGGAAGAAGTGCAGGAGCTTCAATACAGTTAATGGCAAGAGAAGGAAAACATGCGCAGTTAAAAATGCCATCTGGCGAAGTTAGAATGGTTAGCGTTGATTGTATGGCAACTTATGGAGCTGTTGGTAATTCGGATCATGAAAATATAAGCCTGGGTAAAGCCGGACGTAGCAGATGGCTTGGTAGAAGACCTCATGTTAGAGGTGTTGCGATGAACCCTGTTGATCACCCGATGGGTGGCGGCGAAGGAAAAACATCCGGTGGTGGTCATCCTGTTTCACCATGGGGACAAAAATCCAAAGGATTAAAAACAAGAAAAAGAAAAAATCCAACTAACAAACTTATTATAAAGAGAAGAAAATAATTTAGAGTAACGTATGCCAAGATCAGTAAAAAAAGGTCCTTTTATTAGTGTTAAACTCTTGCAGAAAGTAAGAAAACTTAACGAAACCAATCAGAAGAAAATTATTAAAACCTGGTCTCGTGCTAGTACTATTTCTCCGGAGTTTGTAGGACACACAATTGCAGTTCATAACGGAAATAAAATGATTCCTGTATATATTTCTGAAAATATGGTTGGTCATAAACTTGGTGAGTTTTCACCTACCAGAATTTTTAGAGGACATCCGGGAACAAAAGCTGAAAAAGCATCCAAAGTAAAATGATGCCATTGGTATAAAATCGAGGAAATTAAATAATGGAAGCAAAAGCTACACATAAATATATCGGCTCTTCGCCACGTAAAATGAGATTGGTAATTGATTTGATTAGAGGTAAATCAGTTGATCAGGCAATTGAGATATTACACTTCTCTCCAAAACATTCATCTAAACCTGCAGAAAAAGTTTTAAGATCTGCGGTTTCTAACTTGATGAATAAAGAAGATGGTGGTAAACAGGAAGTATCTAATTTGTTTGTTAAAGAAGCTTTTGTAAATCAGGGACCGACATTAAAAAGAATTTCGGCTGCTCCAATGGGCAGAGCTTATAGAATAAGAAAAAGATCGAATCACCTAACAATTGTAGTTGCAACAAAAAAGTAATCTTAGGAGGAAGTTTTGGGTCAAAAGACTAATCCAATTGGTTTAAGAGTTGGAGTTATTAAAGGATGGGAATCGAATTGGTACGAAAACAAAAGTTACGCACCTAAACTCATCGAAGATAAAAAATTAAGAACTTATGTTCGTAAAAGATTACAGAACGCCGGTATTTCTTCTATCAAAATTGATAGAACATCAAAAAATATTATTCTTACTATTCATACATCCAGACCCGGTGTTGTTATTGGAAAAAGCGGTAAGGAAATTGCACAAATTGAAGAGGAATTAAAAAAATTAACCGACAAGGAAGTAAAAATTCAGATTACAGAAATTAAGAGACCTGAATTAGATGCTTATCTTGTTGCTGAAAATATTGCTAAACAGATTGAAGGAAGAATTTCTTTCCGACGTGCAATGAAATCTGCAATTACATCTGCAATGCGAATGGGTGCCGAAGGGATAAGAGTTATGTGTGCCGGAAGATTAGGTGGTTCAGAAATGGCCCGTACCGAACAGTATAAAGAAGGTAGAATTCCGCTTCATACTTTACGTGCCGATATCGATTATGCACACGGAAGAGCAGAAACAATTTATGGTTCTATTGGAATTAAAGTTTGGATCTGCCGCGGAGAAATTTTAGGAAGACGTTCAACAGAATAAAGTTACAGTAAAAAGTTTTAGGAGTTTTTCTCATGTTAATGCCAAAAAGAGTTAAGTATCGTAAAGCACATAGAGGTAGAAGAACAGGCAAAGCTACACGTGGTCATCTTGTTAATTTTGGTGATTACGGATTAAAAGCAATGGAACCGGCATGGATTACCAGCCGCCAGATTGAAGCTTGCCGCGTTGCGTTATCACGCCAGATGAAACGTGATGGTAAAGTTTGGATCAGAATTTTTCCTGATAAACCTGTTACTAAGAAGCCTCTCGAGACTAGAATGGGTAAAGGAAAGGGAGCTCCGGAATTCTGGGTTGCTGTTGTATTACCCGGTAGAATAATGTTTGAAGTCGGTGGCGTGGATAAAACTACTGCTCAAGATGCACTTACTGTTGCTGCGCATAAATTACCAATTAAAACAAAAATAGTTCATAGACCGGATTTAGAATCATAAAAGGATTTTTATAATATGAAGATTTACGAAATCAAAGGAATGTCCACAGAAGAAATAAAGAAAAGAATTCTCGAAGAACAAAAGAATCTTGTGGATTTGAGATTCCAGCAAGAATTAAAAAATCTAACAAATACAGCTAAACTGCGTCTAGTAAAAAAAGATATTGCTAAAATGAAAACGATTCTTAAAGAACGTGAAATGCAGGAAGCTAAAAACTCAAAGACAAATTAATAAGGAGAAATTCTTTTTCGATGGAGACCAGAAATACAAGAAAAATTAGAATCGGTTCTGTAGTTAGTAATAAAATGAATAAGAGCATTATTGTTGCTATTGAAAGACGTGTTGCGCATCCGATCTATAAAAAATATTTTAAGAAAACTACCAGATTAATGGCACATGATGAAAAGAATGAATGCGGTTTGGGCGATGTTGTTAAGATTATGGAAACTCGACCATTAAGTAAAAGAAAAAAATGGCGTTTGGTAGAAATTGTTGAAAAAGCAAAATAGTTGCCTTAGCACTTTATAAAGTTTGATTGGGAGTTTATAAAAAATGATTCAAGAAGAAACAAATTTAGTAGTTGCGGATAATTCCGGTGCTAAAAAAGTCCGATGTATTCGCGTCTTAGGTGGCAGTAATAGAAGATACGCCAGCCTGGGTGATGTAATTGTTGTTAGCGTTAAATCCGCAATACCCGGCGGAGGTGTTAAAAAAGGTGAAGTATCCAGGGCTGTTATCGTTCGTACTAAAAAAGAAGTTAGAAGAAATGATGGCTCGTATATTCGTTTTGATGAAAATGCTGCTGTTCTATTAAACGCTCAGGGCGAACCACGCGGTACTCGTATTTTCGGGCCGGTTGCAAGAGAATTGCGCGATAAAAAATTTATGAAAATAATTTCTCTGGCTCCAGAGGTTCTCTAAGAGGAATGACCAAATGAAAATTAAAAAGAATGATTCTGTAATTGTTATTTCGGGTAACTCCAAAGGAAAAACCGGTAAAGTTCTAAAAGTTTTTCCGGTACTTAATAAAGTAATTGTTGAGGGAGTTAATCTTCGTAAAAGACATACAAAACCAAATCAGAAAAATCCGCAAGGCGGAATTATTGAAAAAGAAGCTCCTATTAATGTTTCTAATGTTATGCTTCTCGATCCTAAAACAAATGAGCCGACAAAAATTGGTTCTAAAATCATCATAGATGATAAAAAAGGAAAAAAGAAAAGCGTAAGAATAAGCAAAGTAAGCGGCGAAATGATCGCATAAAAATTCTAAGGATTTATAATCACGATGGCAAAAGAACAAAAAACAAAAGATCAAAAAACACAAACTGCGGCTCCGCAATCCGGTAAAAAAACTAAATCCGGTGACGACGTTAAAGTAATTGAAGAAAAAATTCCGGCACGATTAAAAGAAAAATACACTAAAGAAATCGTTCCTAAACTTAAAGAACAATTCAATTACAAAAGTATTATGCAGGTCCCCAAAATTGAAAAAATTGTTTTGAATATGGGTGTAGGCCAGGCAGTTCAGGACGCAAAAGTTTTAGACGAAGCTGTTAAAGATCTCGAAACTATTACAGGTCAGAAAGTTTCTGTTAGAATTGCTAAGAAAGCAATTTCCAATTTCAAATTGCGCGAAGGAATGAAAATTGGCGCTAAGGTAACTTTAAGAAGTGCAAGAATGTATGAATTCCTGGATCGACTTATAACTATTGCTCTTCCAAGAGTTCGCGACTTTAGAGGAGTTTCCGATAAATCTTTTGACGGAAGAGGCAATTATACACTTGGCATAAAAGAACAAATTATATTCCCGGAAATTAATGTTGATAAGGTTACTAAAGTATTAGGAATGGATATCACGTTTGTTACTACAGCAAAGACTGATAAAGAAGCATTTGAACTTTTGAACGCATTCGGTTTGCCGTTCAGAAAAAAGGAAATTAATTAGAAGGAAAATCATGGCAAGAAAAAGTTTATTAGCACGTGAAGAAAAAAAACGCAGACTCTCTGCAAAGTATTCCGAAAAGAGAAAGGAATTAAAAGAGAAGGGTGATTACGAAGCTTTACAGTTACTTCCCAGAAATTCTGCTTCTACACGTATTCACAATAGATGTTTAATTTCAGGTAGACCAAGGGGATTTTACAGAAAGTTTGGAATATCCCGATTAGTATTAAGAGAAATGGCTTTACGCGGTGAAATTCCAGGCGTAAAAAAATCAAGTTGGTAATAAGAGGAGAATAAGTAAATGCCAGCAACCGATCCGATTGCAGATTTTTTAACAAGAATTAGAAATGCTGTTAAAGCAAAGAAAAAATTTGTGGACATACCTTCATCAAAAATGAAGGTTAATATGGCCGAAATTCTTAGGTCGAATAAGTTTATTAGAGACTATAATGTAGTTGAAGATAATAAACAAAACGTTTTACGAATTCATTTGCAGTATATCAACGGAGTTTCTTCAATAGCCGGATTAAGAAGAATTAGTACCCCCGGTCTTCATACTTATGTTGGTAAAGATGAAATTCCTAAAGTTTTAAATGGATTAGGAATGGCAATTATTTCTACTCCTAAAGGTTTATTAACAGATAAACAAGCTAAAAAAGAAGCCGTTGGCGGAGAAGTAATCTGCCACGTTTGGTAATCAACTAAAGTTTGAACGAGGTTAAAAAGTGTCGCGTATAGGTAAAAAACCGATTTCTATTAAAGATGTTACAGTAACTAAAACTGACGGGTTACTAAAAGTAAAAGGTAAACTCGGCGAACTAACAATGAAAATTCATCCCAGCATTAATGTGGAAGTAACTAAAGATGAAATTCTTGTTACGCGTCCGGATGATTCTAAAGAGAATAGATCTTTGCATGGACTTACCAGAGCACTTATCGGTAATCTGATAAAAGGTGTTTCGGAAGGTTATCAGAAATCTCTTGATATTGTTGGTGTTGGTTACAAAGCCGAATCTAAAGGTGAAGCGGTTCTGTTTAGTTTGG
>JAGXSM010000212.1 GCA_018333725.1 Melioribacter sp.
TTGCACATTTTGTTTCAACGCGCAGTAAAGATGAAAAGCTGAATACAGCAAGAAGGGAAAGAGGAACATTGATTGCTTCGGGTTTCATCGCCGGAGGAGCACTATTTGGAGTAATAAGTGCAATCCTACGTTATGCTGGATATAACTGGGTTCAAACCGAATGGCAGGAGACTCATTCTGCAGAACTGGTTGCTTTGATTATGCTCAGCTTAATTGCAGTTTATATGATCTGGGATTCGATGAGAGCTAAGAAAGAAGAATAAATCTTTTTTTTGAATTTTTCATATAAAATAATTGACCCCCGTTATATACGGGGGTTTTTTTATAACGATTTTGGAAAAACAATTTATTTGATTCGAACTTTTTACCTAATTTTTGACCCATTATCTAAACTCTTGGGTTAAAATGATTCATAAGAAAATTCTAAATTTAATTTTATCGGTGATAATTATGTCAACTTCGTTTGCACAAAACATGGAACGGAAAGACGTTCCTGAAAAATATAGGTGGAATAATTCCATCCTATATAAAAATCTTGATGAATGGAACAAGGATAAAACAGAAATCGAAAGTAAAATTGAAAATCTGAAATCATTCAAAGGGAAATTGGGAGAAAGTGCAGAAAGTTTTTATAAGGCATTGCGGATTTATTTCGATACTTATAAGCTCTACTATAAATTATCGGATTATGCATTCAGACTTGCCGACGAGGATTTACGGATAGGTGCCAACCAATCACTTAATCAGCAAGCAACAACACTCGGGACTCAAATCGGGGAAGCCGCTTCTTTTATAAGTCCAGAAATTTTGAAGATCGATCAGAACAAAATAGAATCATTCTTCAATCAGAAAAAAGAGTTATCGGAATTCAAGTTTTACGTTTACGACATATTACGGCTTAAGGAACATACACTAAGCGAAAGGGAAGAGGAGATTCTTGCAAGTGCCGGTCTTATCACATCTACAATGAATGAAGTCCACTCGATTTTTGATAATGCAGAAAAACCAAATCCGGTTGTAAAACTTTCCACCGGCGAAGATGTATCTCTTTCTTCAGCGGCATATTATAAATACCGTGCTACTGAAAACAGAAGTGACAGAGAGAAAGTAATGCAGAGCATGTTTACGGACGGATATAAAAAATTTGAGAATACTTTCGGTGCAAATCTTGCCGGTAAAGTTAGAGCCGATTATTTCTATGCTAAGAACAGAAAGTATAAGTCTGTACTTGAACAATCTCTCGACGCTAATAAAATTCCTGTAAGTGTTTATGAGAATCTGATAACCGAAATAAATAAAAACTTGCCTACTCTTCACAGGTTTCTAAAACTGAAAGCTAAAATGCTTGGCATTGATCAGCTTCACTATTACGATCTCTATGCGCCGATGGTTAAGGATGTCGATTTTAAATTTACTATTGAAGAAGGCCAGAATGTTATTCTCGATGCATTCAAACCTTTGGGTGATGAATACGTTAACACCGTTAAAAAATCCTTTGCTGATAGATGGATTGATTACATTGCCACCAATGGTAAACGAAGCGGTGCTTATTCTTCCGGTGCGGCATACGATTATCATCCCTACATATTAATGAACTGGACAGACGACTTTGAATCTGTCTCTACGCTTGCACACGAGCTCGGACATACAATGCATAGCTATTATTCTAACAAGAACCAGCCGTTTGTTAATGCCCAGTATGCTACATTTGTTGCGGAGATAGCATCAACAATTAATGAAGCTCTTCTGAATGATTATATGGTTAAGAATGCAAAATCTAAAGATGAAAAACTCTATCTCCTCGGAACATATTTAGATTTATTACGTTCTACAATTTACCGTCAGGTTTCGTTTGCAGAATTCGAATGGGAGATTCATAAAAAAGTTGAAAATGGTGAACCGCTTACTGGCGAAGAGATGAGCAAAATATATTACGACATTGTGAAAAAATATTACGGACACGATAAGAATGTTTGTGTTGTACCGGATTATGTTGCATACGAGTGGGCATACATTCATCATTTCGTCGGTTATACTTATTACGTTTATCAATACTCCACATCACTTATTTATGCTATTGCGCTCGAAGCAAAAATAGTAAAAGAAGGTCAACCGGCAATTGATAAATTTTACAATATTTTGAATGGCGGTTCTTCTGATTATCCGATTGAGTTGATTAAGAAAGCCGGACTCGACCCATTAAGTCCCGAAGCATTTGATCTTACAATTGCTAAAATGAATAGTGTGATGGATCAGATTGAAGATATACTGAATTCTAAAAAGTAAATTGCTGCTTCAACTTTGAAGGCTATTTGTAACCTTCTAGGTTAAGATTTTATCTCCCGGTCCAAATAACCACAACACCACCGGGAGTCTTACTGCCTCCGAATTCATAAGTTGCTTGCATCATACTCGGATAAATTTCAATTGCTTTGATCTCGAGTGGATTTAAGTATTCAATTGGATTTGGAGGAGCATCCAGGTCCATCGGATTTTTCGCTTTTTGCTTACCAAACATTCCGCTGTATCTTACGACAGACTCAAATTTATCCTGATTGATCCATATACCGTCAACATAAAATCTTATCGGCATTCCTGAATTCGCATAACGATTAAAATAAAAGGCATTGTCTTCTCTCTTATAAGTAATTCCAAGTAAACCCGTTAGAAAACTTCTCATTGTATTATTTACTTTCGCTTTAATTTCTTCCTTAATATAAAATCTTCCATCTCTGCTCTTTTTTCTTGTGTAAAATCCAGCAGCGTCTAATTCCATATCTTTCTTTTCGCCTTCTACAGTAATTTCCTCAAGTGTATAAGCAGCGGGTAAAAGTCCTATGTCTATTACAAGTGTGTTATTGGGTGGAAATGATAAGTTCTTAACTATCTTGTCCTGGTAGGAAACATGCTGGGTCTGTATGATAAATTCACCAAGGTTCACCTTTCTAAATAGAAAATTTCACTCTTCATCGCTTGTTTGGATTGCGCTAATCTTATCCAGTGAAGGTTTTAGTAAAATAATTACATCAGGAATCGGTTTCCTCGTGGATAGATCGTAGATATTACCAATAATTGTTTGAGAATATGATTCAGTAAAACTCAGAATTAATAAAAGACTACCCCAAAAAATTCTTAAACCGGTTTTAGATGAATAATTTTTGCTTCTCATCTTATCCCCCGTTTAATATTGGCTATTCTTGTTACGACACAAAATGATTTATTTTTATTTAAAACAAAATGAAATTTTTAAGGTAGAATATATATTCTTTGAAGTGCTCTTATTGGGAGAGACTTGGTTTTATTTAAAATAGAGAACTTGCTCACATAAGCACTCGGGGATGCCGGAACTGGAGGGGGTTGATCCAGCCCCGGCTCTATTGCTTGCAAGTAAAGTTCTAATTTAAGTGGAGTTTCCTTAATGCCATACCGATGGCGGTTTCAATTGAATATCTTTCATTCAGGTAATCTACAACCAGGTTAATAAAAGATTTCTGAGCTTTTTTCGGTATCAATACTCCATAAAATGCTGATGCTATTTCAAATATCTTGTTCATATAACGGTTTATTAGTTTCTCACTATATTATCGAAGGAAATCCAGAAAAATTTAGTATTGGAAAATCAAAATGAATATTGACGAAGTAAGAAATCTTTTCCCCCATATCAGAACCGGTCAAATCTATTTTAACCATGCTGCTATTGGTCCATGGTCTAATCTGGTTCTGAAGCGGATTAATGAATATTCTAATCAAAGAAGCGGGGAAGCAATTGAAAATTATAAGTCCTTCTTGAACTGGAGCTCATCTGCAAAAAGTAAATTAGGAAAGTTAATAGGTGCTAACCCCAATAGAATTGCATGGATTGATAATGTATCGAACGGACTAAATATTTTAGCCCAGGGATTGAAATGGGGAAAGGGGGACAGGATTATAATAAATGATATCGAATTCCCTTCAAATGTTTATCCCTTTCTTAACTTAAAAGAGTATGGTGTTGAAGTAGATATTGTCAAATCGAAAAACGGTATTGTTAATATTGATGATATTGAAAAAGCAATTACTCGCCAAACGAAGCTGGTTTCTATTAGTGCAGTTCAGTTTCTTTCGGGTTATCGGGCAAATCTTGATGCGATTGGGGAGCTTTGTAAGAAGAACAATATAATTTTTTGTGTTGATGCAATTCAGGCAACGGGTGTTGTACAGCTTGATGTTGTAAAATCTAACATTGATTTTCTCTGCGGTGGAACTCAAAAGTGGTTAATGGCTGCACAGGGTTTATCCTACCTGTACATTACGGAAGAACTTCAGAATAAAATAGTACAAAAAAATGTTGGTTGGGCATCGGTAGAAAATGCATGGAATCTGCTTCAATACGATCTAACACTTAAAACATCTGCGGAACGATTTCAGAATGGAACAGTAAACGCATTGGGAGTGGCAATGTTCGATGCATCGCTTGATATTTTTACAGAATTGAAACTTGAGAACTCGTCCGACGGAAGTTTGGCGGATTGTGAGCTTAGAATTAAAGAGAACACTAATTATTTTATTAATAAGCTTATGGAAATCGGTATCGAGCCATTATTAAAATCTGTTGATGAAAAGTATAGGGCGGGCATTGTCACCTTCAGGCATGAAAGGTCGAAGGAAATATTTGAGCAACTTGAAAAGAAACAAATTTATTGTGCAGTAAGAGAGGGAATGGTAAGATTCTCGCCTCATTTTTATAATACACTGGAAGAAATTGATTTAGTAGTTGAAGAGTTGAAGAAGATTGTTAAAAAATAGAGACCGCGCTAAGCGATCTCTATTTCCGATAGAATTATTTTTCCGGATTGTAGGAAAGTTCTACTTTAACATGAAAATCCGCACCGCTGAATAAGGTATATTTTACTTCTCCGATTGTGCACTTATAATCTTCACCAACAAGTTCACTAATTACTTTTGCAATTGAAGACTCAAGTGAGCCGATGCTGACAGATTTCAATTTGTTCTTTAGTAATTTTTCTACATCTATTGCTTTTTCCTGTTCTGCCATAATTTATCTCCTTAATTAAAATTTATTTTACGCATTGTTAGACGATTGATTATTCGTCCGGTTTTCATAAAATCCAATTAGAAATTCGGTTAATTCCTAATTAATTTCAATAACTCTTCTGTTTTTTCAAGCATCAATTTTTCATTTTGTCTGGATTCAACGTTTAATCTGATAAGCGGTTCCGTATTGCTAATACGTATGTTAAAGCGCCAGTCGGGGTATTCAACGCTTAAACCGTCAAGTTCATCAATAACTCCATCCTTGTAATTCTCTTTAATCACTTTTATTTTTTCTGCTCCATTACTTACTGTAGAATTAATTTCACCGGAACATGGATAGGTCTTTACCATCTCGCCTACTAAATCGGATAACTTTGAATTCTCTTCTGACATCAGTTGGAGTATAAGCAAAAATGGAATTAGTCCGCTATCTGAATAATAATTATCGCGGAAATAATGATGAGCCGACATTTCGCCGCCGTAAATAGAATTAACTTCTCTCATCTTCTGCTTAATGTATGCATGACCGCTCTTGGAAACTACTGTTTTCCCGCCCGATTTTTCTACAACCTCAATTGTATTCCATGTAAGTCGCGGATCGTGTACAATTTTTTCACCCGGATTATGCTTCAAAATGGATTTTGCGAGTAATCCAACTATGTAATAACCTTCTATAAAATTTCCCTGCTCATCAAAGAAAAAGCATCTATCGTAATCGCCGTCCCATGCAACTCCAAGATCTGCGTTATGTTTTTTAATTGCATCAATTGTCGGCTGTCTGTTCTCCGGAAGGAGTGGATTAGGAACACCATTCGGAAACTTTGAATCGGGTTCGTGAAAAACCTTTACCATTTTTATTGGAAGATTCTTTTCAAGTTGATCAAGAGCTGGTCCAATACAACCGTTACCGGCATTAACAACTACTTTATAAGGATTAATTTTATTTGCATCATAAAACTTTTTAAGACTTTCGATAAATTCTTTCATAATATCTTTTGAAACTACTTTCCCTTTAACCGGTGCATTAGCCGGGATTTCATTTTTTATAATCATCCTTTCTATTCCATTTAAACCGGAATCGTATCCTAATGGAACAGAGCCCTTTTTAACAAATTTTAGTCCGTTATATTCAGGTGGATTATGGCTTGCGGTTATCATCACACCGGCATCGGCATTAAGAAATGGAGTACCGAAGTAGATCATTTCTGTTCCGCATAAACCTAAATCGAAAACATCACTACCGGCATCTGTTATTCCTTTTGATAGTGCTGTGGCAAGTTCCGGTGATGATTCTCTGACATCTCTTCCTATTACTACGGATTTACAATTCAAATAATTAACAAGAATTTTTCCAACTTTGTAAGCCAGTTCCGGATTTAAGTCCGATGGTACTTTTCCCCTAATATCGTAAGCTTTGAATGATGCGATTCTATCCATAGTTTCTCCAAAATTGATTGTTCTAAAATACTGATTTTTCCCAAAAGGATTATTCGAATTTTATTTGCAAACATCATTTTTGATTATTCACAGATGATGAGGCAACAATTAAATGAGTGGAAAAAATTTGGCGGATTAATTTTTACATAGAATTCCATAAGTCTATCAATTATTTTTGAATCGCTTTTCTAATAGGAGGTAAATTATAGATACCAGTTCTACAAATCCGTCCAAATTTGTTCAGTGTAGCAACTCCAAATGTCGCTTAATATTTATTTGCGATACTATAGTCGAGTTTGTTGAGGCAAATTATCTATGCCCGGTATGCAGACATAAGCTTTCAACTCATCATGTAATTCAATGCAGTAATTGCGAAACAATTGTAAATTTATTGCCAATAGAAATTGGAGAAGAGCCGGTTATTTTTAATGTAAAAAAATGTCACCACTGTATCGGCTCGGTGGAGGATGAAAGGAGAATTCAACCTTTTATTTTTCCTGAAATAATGATATAAGCTGCATTCCATTCGTATAGAATTATTTGATATTTGATTCATCTTAACTTGATTAGAAATTTAATCCCGCCTGATATATTTTTACCTTCGTTAAATAATTCCCATCATTAATCGGGGGTTCTTATGAACAAACCTACAAGATTCTCATTTCAGTTTGTAATTCTGTTTTTATTTGTATCACTTCCATTCTTTGCACAACAAAAATTTATACCGGATACCGTAAAAGCTAAAAAGTTTGATATCGGTAAAATGTGGACTTTTGAACATGCACCGGTTGATTATTTCTATGAAGCTTATGGTTTCAAACCGACTCAGGAATGGCTCGATCTTGCTCGTCTCTCTACTTTAAGGTTTGGCGGAGGTTGTTCTTCCGGTTTCATTTCCGAAGACGGATTGCTTTTAACAAATCATCACTGTGTCGATTTTATCGCTCAAAGAATTCAGAAGGAAGGGGAAAATATTCCCCGTGACGGATTTTATGCCGCAACTTTGGCAGATGAAAGAAGGGTTCCAAATCTTTCAGTTACTCAGCTTTCATTGATTGTTGACGTAACAGATGAAGTTGTTGCCGCAATTAATAGAGGTAAGACCGACAAAGAAAAAGTTGAATTGAAAAATGCTAAGATTCAGGAGTTACAGGATAAGTATTCTAAAGAAACGGGATTGATTTGTAATGTTACATCATTGTATCATGGCGGAAAGTATTCGTTATACGGAGTTAAGAGATATAACGATGTACGTGCTGTAATTTTTATGGAACGGATAGTCGGTTTATATGGCGGTGATCCGGATAATTACACTTATCCGCGCTACAATTCCGATTTTGCAGTTCTCCGCGTTTATGATGATAACGGTAAACCGTTTAAGACAAATAATTTTTTCAAAGTGAATATTTACGGTCCAAAGCTGGATGATCCGTTATTTGTACTTGGTTATCCGGGTGTTACTAACCGACTTAAGACAATCGCACAGCTTGAATATAACCGCGATATTACATACAGGAATAACACATTCCAGAGTAATGGGATGGTAAAAATTTATGAAGAGATGATGAATCTCTATCCCGAGAGAGCCGATATTTACCGCGGATTAATGTTCGGCCCGGCTAATACTGCTAAGCGTCAGAACGGATTTATTGTAAACCTGTTCGATCCTTATTTAATGGCACGTAAAAAAGCATTTGAAAATGATATCAAAAAAATAGTAATGAATGACCTGGTAAAGAAACAAAAGTACGGACATATATGGGATGCTATTGCAAAGACGCGTAAAGAACTTGCAGTTCATGCCGGTGAAAGAGCCGCATTTGCACGGCTGAACAACTCGATTTATTACCAGAGAGCATTCGATTTGGTTGAGTTTGCATTTGCTTCAAAAATTCCCGAAGATCAAAGACCGCCTGAAATGAGAGGCGATAGATTAACTCAGGCAATGACAAATCTTCCAGCCGATATCGATTTGCCTCTCGAAAAGAAAAAACTTGCTATGGTAAATGATTTTATTATTTTGAATCTGGGTAAAGATAATTCGATTGCTAAAAAATATTTAGGCGGATTATCAGGCGAAAAACTGGCTGATAAACTTATCGGTGAATCAAAACTTAACGACAAGGATTTTGTTCTTTCATTAATTAAAGGAAATCCTGAAGAGATATTAAAAAGTAACGATCCGTTTATTAAGTATTATGCTGAAACACGCGATGCAAGGTTAAAATATCAGGCAGAAGCACAGGAAATTATGAATACAGAAACTGTTCTTGAAGATCAGCTGGGATTATTAATTTATGATATCTTTGGAACAAGCATTGCACCCGATGCAACCGGAACATTCAGAATCAGCGATGGTCTTATTGCCGGTTACGAATATAACGGAACAATTGCACCGCCGATGACAACCTTCTACGGGTTATACGACCGTTACTATTCGCATCAGAAACAGTGGCCATGGGATCTTCCGGCTCGATGGCTTAATTATGGCGGACTAGATTTATCCGCGCAGAATAATTTTGTAGGAACGTTTGATACTGTTGGCGGAAGCTCGGGCAGTCCGATAATTAATAAGAATGGCGAGTATGTTGGAATTCTCCACGATGGTAATATGGAAGGACTCTCGAACGACTTTATTTATACCACCGAAAAGAACCGTTCGATTGCACTCTCTTCCCAGGCAATTTACCAGATTGTAAAACATATTGTTAAAGCCGATAGAATTGCCAGAGAAATGGAAACAAGCAAAATTGCTGAATAAACAAAACAATTACTTACCACAACCTTGAAGGTCAGTATGACCTTCAAGGTTTTACATAACCTTACTGGCGCAAATTACTCCTCCAACCATACATCAATATCATAAGAAACATTCTTAAGCAAATAGTCTGTTTTACCGGTAAGAAAATCATGATAGAGTAAATCGACAATAAATTCTTTTTTACTATCATTTTTTACAGTAAACAATAAAAATCTTTTATCTTTAGTCCAGTATTTGGGGTGCAATATTTTCAAGTTTGGTATACTGAATTTCAATTCAGTAGTATTTTTCGTTTTTATATTAAGCCGTTTCAGAGTACCATAAGATGAACTCACCAGGTTTAATGATGTACTATATATAATTTCTGCTTCGTCCTTACTTAACAGTGGTCTAATAAACAAACTTTGCGAAGAAGTAATAATTGTGTCTATTTTTCCAGTTGCTATATCAACAAAATAAAGTCCATAGTTGCCATATCTTTCCAGTTTGGCGTGTAACAATACTTTTTGATTATCGCTTGTCCATGGATTTGGTCCGAAATCTTGAGAATAGTAAGTTTCGCATAATTGCTTGATTATTCTTCCTTGTGTGATTTCAAATAGAACAGGTCGTTCGGGCGAAGCACCGAAAAGATTATAGACAATATACTTCTCATTTGGACTGGCTTTGGGTGTTAACACAAACAATTGAGCGTTCAGATCTTGTTTACTGGAACCATCTTCATTAATAAAAAATAATTTTGATGTTGATATTGTATATAAATTCTTTTTCCCATCCTTAAACCAGCTTGGATCATAGATATAAAACTTTTCGCTTGTATCAATTACCTTTTTGTTTGTTCCGTCAATATTCATTACAGTAAGCTCTGTTTTGGGCGAGTCATCATAATGAGTTACGTATACAACTTTACCCTTAAAACCTGGCTTATCAATAACATTTTCCACAGTATCACAAGTAGTGATGAAAAACATTAATCCAGCAGCAATAACAGAGAATATTATTCTTTCCTTCATAATCACTCTCATGTGATTATAGTTTGTAGTATCAAAATTGCGTTTTTATAATACAAACAAAAAATTTTATTGTAAATGGAAATCGTCTTTCTAAAAATCAAATTAATATATAAACTCTTTTTAGAGTTTGGTAATAATTCCCATCTGTTATATTTTTTGGGTACAACAATTAATCATTAATTAATTAGGTGCAGATATGCAACAATTTGTAAACCGCTTTAAAGTTATTCAGCTAATTATATTATTAGCTTTTATTACCCTCCAGACTAATGCCCAGGTTAAATTTAATCCCGATACTGTTAAAGCTCAGAAGTTCGATACGGGTAAAATGTGGTCTTTCGATTATCCTCCGTTCGATCACTTCGAAAAGACATATGGATTTAAGCCGACACAGGAATGGTTTGATGATGTAAGGCTTTCTGCTCTTCGAATACCCGGATGTACTTCTTCCTTTGTATCCGGTGATGGATTGATGATGACAAACTACCACTGTGCAGAAGGTGTTGTAAGACGCGTTCAGAAAGAAGGCGAGGACCTGATTAATAACGGATTCTTTGCTAAGACAATGGAAGAAGAGAGAAAAATTCCCAACTACTATACAGATCAATTGGTTTTTGTAAAGGATGTAACAGACGAAGTACAAAAAGCAATTGCTGCCGGTAAAACAAATGAAGAGAAAGCTAAAATAAAATCGGAAATCTCCACAAAATTAATTGACCAGTATAAAACCGAAACCGGTTTAACATGCCAGTTTATTTCTTTATTCAATGGCGGAAAGTATTCAATTTACGGTTACAAACGTTATGATGATATTCGTCTTGTTTTTGCGCCCGACTATCAGGCAGCTTACTTCGGCGGAGATTACGATAATTTTACTTATCCGCGCTACAATCTCGACTGTGCATTCTTTAGAGCTTACGAAAACGGTCAACCTGTTAAAGCCGAAAACTTTTTCAAATTCTCTACAGAAGGAATTACACCGGGCGAACCAATCTTTACAGTGGGAAATCCTGGAACAACTCAAAGATTAAAAGCAGTATCATTCCTTGAATACGCAAGAGATATTTCTTACCGCAACAATTCATTTTTAAGCGATAATTATTTCAACGCTCTTGAAACACTCAAATCAATTAATCCGACCAACAAAGATGTTTATGAAAGAATCAGAAGACAGATTGGAAACGGTCAGAAAGTTTTTCATCAGACGTATAAGGGATTGAATGATCCTTACCTCTTTGCAAGAAAAATTGATTTTGAAAAATCTCTTAAAGAAAAAGTTAATGCTGATAAAGATCTAAAAGAAAAATACGGTTCAATCTGGGATAACCTTGCAAAAACAAGAACCGAAATGAGAAATATTGGTCCTAAGATATCAGCTTATTCATTGAATCCAACATTCCACGCAAGATACTTTTTTATAGCCCGCGATCTGGTAGAAATGGCAAAAGAACTTAAAAAACCCGAAGCCGAAAGAGCATCCAAATATTCTGCTGCAAAACTCGATTCAACACTTAATGCAATGTATGCAGATAACATGGATAAATTATTAGAGAATACTAAACTCGGTATTCAGGCAGATTATATTAGAATGAATCTGGGTGATAATGACCCTATCGTAAAGAAATTATTTGAGAGTAAGAAGAGTAAAGATGCAGCCGAATACATTCTCTCTAAATCCAAACTTGCTGATAAAAAGAGCTTCCTGGAATTTGCAAAGAGCGGCGCAGATAAAATTTTAAGCGGTGATGATCCGTTTGTTTATTTTATACTTCAGACTCAAGACCGCATTCCAGAACTTCAAAAACAGGCAAAAGAAATAACCGATACAGAACAGGTTTATGATGATATGCTCGGTCAGGTTGTGTTCCACTTCTACGGAACAACAATTCCGCCGGATGCAAACTTTACACTCCGTATAAGCGATGGCGTTCTTAAGAGCTTCGATTATAACGGTACAATTGCACCAACCGTTACAACCTTCTATGGCATGTACGACAGGAATTCCTCATTCTACAAAGAATATCCATGGAATTTACATCCGATGTGGAGCGATCCTTCAAAAATTAATTTAGCTACACCTCTTAATTTTACTTCTACCAATGATATTGTCGGCGGAAATTCCGGTAGTGCCGTTATTAATAGAAAAGCAGAAGTCGTTGGTCTTGCATTCGATGGTAACATGGAAAGTATATATGGTAATTTTATTTTCATGCCTCATGAAAACCGCTGCGTTTCTGTTGATGCAAGAGGTATGATGGAAGCATTCGAAAAAATTTATAAAGCAGATCGCTTTGTTAAAGAATTGAAAGAAGGAAAAATTTCTAAATAGTTTTTGAATTTGTGTCTTTGTGTCTTGGTGGCAAAATATTTATGCCACTAAGGCACGAAGTCACTAAAAAGAAAATCAAATCAATTTATTTGCACACCGAGGTTGAAATGAAAAAATTAAAAAACTTTTTACTCATCCCGATTTTTCTTTTTATCACCACTTTACTTCGCAGTCAGTCAATTTATGAACCGGTTGACATATCCAAAGTAAAATTCGACTTAAAAGAGATGGGAACGATGTGGACGTTTGATGCCGTTCCAACAGACTATTTTGAAAAAAAATACGGATTCCGTCCAACACAAGAATGGCTTGATGATGTAATGAAATCAGCTCTCCAATTCGGAGGCGGCTGCTCTGCTGCGTTCGTTTCAGAAGATGGATTGATTATGACCAATCACCATTGTGCAAGAAATGTGCTTTTAGGACTTTCGCCTAAGGGAGAGAATTATTTACGTGACGGATATTATGCAAAGACGATGGCAGAGGAAATAAAAGTATCAAGGTTATTTGTAGATCAACTAATACAGATTATTGATGTAACGGATGAAGTTCTTACCGCATTTAGATCCGGCTCAACCGATGAAGAAAAAATTAAAAATAGAAGTGCGAAAATTTCTGAAATAGAAAAGAAAAATTCTGAAGAGACCGGATTGACATGCCGTGTAGTAGAATTATACAAAGGCGGTAAGTATTCATTATATCTTTACAAACGTTATAACGATATACGACTTGTAATGGCTCCCGATTTTCAGATTGCAGCTACCGGATGGGACTGGGATAATTTTACTTACCCGCGTTATGAGCTCGACTTTATGTTCTTCCGTGCTTACGAAAATGATAAACCCGTTAAGACCGATCACTTCTTTAAGTTCAGCGCTAAAGGTGCCGAAGAGGGAGAACCGATATTCGTTGTAGGAAGACCGGGAAGTACACAAAGATTATTATCCGTTGCACAACTGGAATTCTTCCGCGATAAACAATATAAGTATACACTCTCCATGTTGAACGAACAGTACAATATAGCTTATGAACAATTTCTGGCTAACCCGGATAGATTTGACGAAATGCTTAATAATGTACTGGGTGTTGGAAACGGAAGAAAATCATTCGCCGGAAGATACCTTGGTCTACGCGATGAATTGATTATGGCTAAGAAAAGAGATTTTGAAAAAAATCTTATTGCTAAAGTTAATGGCGATCCGGCTCTTAAATCCAAATACGGACATATCTGGACTTCAATAAAAAATGCTGTAGATGAATTATCAGGAATCTATAATGATTATATAACTCTAAGCTTCAGATCACCATATACCATTGCAGCACAAAACGCAATTACATATGCAGAACAGATGAAACTACCGGAAGAAAAAAGGGAAGGAAGATTTAAGAAAGACTCACTCAATGTCACAATTGAAAAACTGTATCCGGTCGTAAATTTTGAAACAGATAACAGGAATCTGAGAGTAGTCGTTAATTATATGAATATTGTTCTTGGCGATAATCATTTTATTACCAGAGAAATATTTGGTGGTAAAGTTGGTGATGAAGCTGTAAAATATTTAGTATCGGCTTCGAATCTTGTATCCAAAGAAAAGTTTGTTAAGTTATTAAAGGAAAGTACTCCGGATCAGATACTTAAATCGGGAGATCCATTCATACGTTACCAGTTATATTCAAACGATAAAAGAAAAGTATTGGAGCCAAAGTATAGAGAAATTCAGAACACGTTATCGGTTCTTAATCAATCGCTTGGCGAAGTAGTCTTTTCCGTTTATGGTAATCAAATTCCACCCGATGCTACTTCGTCACTCAGAATTTCTGATGGCGTAATTGCCGGTTACGAGTATAACGGAACATTAGCACCGGGTAAGACAACTTACTTTGGATTGTGGGACCGATGGTATTCATTTGGTAAAAAAGCATATCCGTGGGGATTGCATCCGCGCTGGCAGAATATTCCAGATGAATTTGATCTTTCGGTTCCGATTGGTTTCGCATCTACAAATGATATTGTTGGCGGTAACTCAGGCAGCTCAGTTATTAACAGGAATAAAGAAGTTGTAGGACTTGTGCACGACGGCAACCTGGAAAGTCTTGCCGGAGATTTCATATTCCTTGAATCGAACAACAGAACAGTTGCAACTGATTCCTGGGGATTAATGGAAGCGTTAAAATTTGTTTATAAAACTGACCGTCTTGTAAAAGAATTGCAACAAGGAAAGATTAATTAATTTTTATAATTGGGAACGGTTCGAAGCCGTTCCCTTTTTACAAAACTGTTTTCAGGATATCAGAAATTAATACCGAGGCTGTTTCTTTAGCACCCCCGCTTTCACCCTTTATTACCAATGGATGATGTTTGAAAAACTCTGTATAAAATAGAACAACTTTTTCATTAGCTGATACTGAATAGAACGGATGTACTGCATCAACCATTTCGATTCCTACAGAAGCTTTATTGTCTTTGAAACGAGCTGAATAAACAAGCTTCCGTTTATTTTTCATAGCTACTCGTTTCATCGCATCAAACTTACTATCGGCAATTTTAATGCTGTGGTAAAATTTATCCAGTGATTTAATATTACGTAAAATTACCGGGACAAGGTTTTCAATTTTGATATCGTTCATTTCAATTTTAGCACCGGATTCTCTTGCAAGTATTAAAATTTTCCGTGCGGTATCAATTCCATTAAGATCGTTTCGCGGATCAGGTTCAGTTAATCCCTTCTCTTTCGCTTCCACTAATAAACGGCTGAATGGTTTATCGGTTGTTAAAAGTTTATCGAGCAGATAATTCATTGTACTTGAAAATAATCCTTCAATAGCGGTTACTTTATCTCCGCCAGATAAAAATGAATTTATTATATCGGTTGATGGCAATCCCACACCAACATTAGCAGAATAACGGAAATCTGTATTGTATTTTTTAATAGTGTCTCTGATTGCCGAATAATTTTTATAACTACCGGAGTTTGATGATTTGTTAGATGCTACTATCGGAAATTGCTTTAGAATAACTTTGTAATAACGGCTTATCTCATCTCCATTCATACAATCAACAAGAATTGTGTCGGGCAACTTGTAATGCTTCATTGTTTCTATGAATAAATCCACATTAGCAGTTTTACCTTTTGTGAGTAACGATTTCCATTTATTTGCATTAATACTCTGTCTGGAAAAATACATTTTAGACCGGTTTGCAATACCAATTATTCTAATTCTAAACTTTTTGCCGGCAATTTTATACAGGTTATCGTGAGCAATCAATTCAATTAATGATTTACCTACATTTCCTGTTCCTACAAGAAAGATGTTAATTTTCTTTTCCATACTGTTTTCTTTAAAATAGTCTCAATTCAATCCTAAAATAAGAATAGTTTTTTTATTGTTTTGAAACTTTTTTGGTAAAAATTATATTTAGTTATGAAATGTGTTTAGAGAATTAAAGGATTTATATGGGGAATATCTTACAGTCGCCATGCACTAACAATTGTTTTGTCCCGCCCGGTACAGACATTTGTATGGGGTGTTTTAGATCAATTAAAGAAATAATTGACTGGATTAACCTAACCGATAATGAAAGAAATGAAGTGTTGAAAAAAATAGATCAGAGAAAAAAAGAGCATGGAAAAACTGAATAAGGGTTACATTCAAATTTATACCGGTAATGGCAAGGGAAAAACAACCGCAGCTATTGGACAAGCAGTTCGTTCAGCCGGTTTCGGTTTGAAAACATTTATAATTCAATTTATGAAAGAATATCCTTACAATGAAATTAAAACGCTGGATAAATTGAATGAATGGATTGAAGTTGTTCAATGCGGTAAAGATGATTATGTGTATAAAAGAGAATTACCTCCCGTAGATGAAATTACGAAAGCTATTAACGGTTTAAAAGATGCAAAAGAAAAAATGCTGAGCGGGAAATATGATTTAATTATACTGGATGAAATCTGTGTTGCAATCTACTTCCAACTATTTTCTAC
This sequence comes from Melioribacter sp., assembly GCA_018333725.1. GTDB lineage: Bacteria > Bacteroidota > Ignavibacteria > Ignavibacteriales > Melioribacteraceae > DSXH01. The sequence goes on from JAGXSM010000212.1 coordinate 16,561, forward strand.
TGAAGATGTTCTGGAATTTGTTAAATGCAAACCGGAAAATGTTGAACTGATTTTAACCGGAAGATATTGTCCGCAAGAATTAATTGATGCAGCTGACCTTGTAACCGAAATGACTGAAGTAAAACATTATTACCAGAAAGGTGTTTTAGCCAGAAAGGGAATTGAATCGTAATTTATTAATTGAAACATCTGAAAAATTCGCATTTAGTTTTGAGTAGACTAAATTTTGTTGTTTTTTTATAAAAGAACGTTCATTG
>JAGXSM010000213.1 GCA_018333725.1 Melioribacter sp.
TGCAAACGTCATGCTGTTCATACTTCGTATAGTTTGAGATTACCGAAGCGTGATGAATAAAATTTATTTTTTGCAAACGTCATGCTGTTCATACTTCGTATAGTTTGAGATTACCGAAGCGTGATGAATAAAATTTATTTTTTGCAAACGTCATGCTGAGCGTCCCGAGCAAGGCGAGGGATAGCCGAAGCATGACTGGAAAGGTAAACAGAACCAGATTAAGTGATGATTACCCGTCAGACTTCGACTCACACGACTTTCGTCGTGTGGCTCAGTCTGACTTAGATATGCTGAATTAGACATTCATAGTTTTTATCAATCTGTTTTAAGAAGATTGAGATATGAGAAAGCAAATGTATGTTTATATTTTAAGATGTTCCGATGGTACTTATTATACTGGAGTTACAAATAATATTGAGCGACGTCTTCAAGAGCATAAATCTGAAAGACATAATAGTTATGTATCAGCAAGATTACCTTTTGAACTTTTTTATTACGAAGAATTTAATAGCCCGTTAATTGCTATTGAAAGAGAAAAACAGATCAAGGGTTGGAGCCGGGCTAAAAAGGAAGCATTAAAATATCGGGATTTTGATAAACTTAAAATCCTATCAAAAAACAGAAAAGCAAAGCAACATCATATTGTCTATCCTTAGTAAAGGGCGAGATTGCCGAAGCGTGATGAATAAAGTTTATTTTTTGCAAACGTCATGCTGAGCGTCCCGAGCAAGGCGAGGGATAGCCGAAGCGTGACTTGAGATTGGAGAATAATGAGCTTAACCAGAAACATCCTATTGTGGATGTCTGAAAATAAATTTATGAAAGAACGAATTCCAAAACTGGGATTCGTTCGAAAAGCTGTAAAAAAATTCATGCCGGGTGAAACCGAAGATTTTGCCCTCGATGCTGCGGCACAGTTTTCACAATTTGGTATTCCCTCAGTTTTTACAAAACTGGGTGAAAACATTACACAAATTTCTGAAGCAGATTTAGTCCGAGATCATTACTTAAAATTGATTGAGAAAATTGTTGAAAGAAAATTGGATATTGAAATTTCTGTAAAGCTCACCCAGCTCGGTTTTGATCACTCGGAAGAAGAAACCTATAATAACTTTATAGCCATAGTTAAGAAAGCTAAAGAGAAGCTCGGCAACTCTGTTTTTATTGATATGGAAAGCAGCATTTACACTCAAAGAACACTCGACTTTTATAAAAAGTGCAAAAAAGATTTTGAAAATGTTGGTCTATGCTTACAAGCCTATTTATTTAGAACGCAGAATGATATAGAAGAATTATTTAGTATTAATCCATCAATCAGAATGGTGAAAGGCGCATATAAAGAACCGCACAGCCTGGTGTTTAAGGACAAGCCAATGGTGGATGAGAACTTTTTTGTTTGCGCAAATAAACTTTTGCTGCAGTCAAAACAAAATAACATCAGACCGGTTTTTGCAACACACGATGAAAAACTTATTAAGCGAATAACACAGGAAGCTGATCGCATCGGTATTAAAAAGTCTGCGTACGAGTTTCAGATGCTGTACGGAATAAAGACCACTTTACAAAAACAGCTTGCAAAAGATGGTTATCAATTCCGTGTTTTAATTGCATACGGCGAATCGTGGTATCCGTGGTACATGCGCCGGCTTGCAGAACGTCCGGCAAATATCTGGTTTGTAATTAAAAACATATTCTCTAATTAGATTCACTTTTCGGAATAAGAACAACACATGAGCAATCTATGAAACAGTTAAAAGGAATTATGCCTCCAATAACAACTCCATTTGTAAATGGTGAACTTGCTGCAGACAAACTTGAATTCAACATTAACAGGTGGAATAAAACCGGATTAACCGGTTATGTCGTAATGGGTTCTAACGGTGAATCTGTTTTCTTAACACGGGATGAAAAATTAAAACTTGTTGAGATTACAAAAAAATCGGCATCGCCGGATAAATTGATTATTGCCGGAACCGGAAGCGATTCAATAAAAGAAACAATTTCTCTTTCAAACGAATCTGCCGAAAGAGGTGCAGACTTTGCATTAATACTAACACCTTCATTTTATAAATCCGAAATGAAACATAATGCATTCATAAAATATTTTACGGCAGTTGCTGATGCTGTAAAAATTCCTGTAATTATTTATAACGTACCCAAATTCACCGGTGTTGATATCGAAGCCGAAACTGTATCAAAGTTATCTGAACATCAGAATATTGTTGGAATAAAGAACAGTTCAGAAAACGTTCGGCAGAACAATGAATTTGTATTTTCAACAGATAATAATTTTTCGGTAATTGTTGGAACAGCTTCTATGCTCTATTCAGGATTTACCTCAGGATGTGCCGGCGGCATTCTTGCACTTGCAAATATTGCCCCCGATCAGTGCGTTGCAATTCAGAACCATATAGAAAAAGGAAACCTGAAAGAAGCATTAGAAATCCAGAACAGAATGATCCCGGTTAATAAAGCTGTAACCGCTAAATTTGGCGTGGCAGGATTAAAAGCTGCTATGGATATGCTCGGCTATTTCGGAGGCGAACCAAGAGCTCCTCTTTCACCGTTAAATGAAAAGAGTATGGAAGAACTTAAACAGATTCTTCTTTTAGCCGGCTTGCAATAACTGATTAAAAATATCTTTTCAATAAATCGGTCCATTTATGAAAACATGGAAATTATTAGCCGTTGTTTTCTTCATATCATTTTTTATCAACCATGCTCAAACTAAATTATTATCAATCCCATCTGAGCGCGAGAAACTTCTGATGGATTTCAACTGGAGATTTCACTTTGGCAATTCAGAAGATCATCAGAAAGATTTTAATTACGGTTTGGAAGAACCATTCGCTAAAGCCGGTGCGGGTAACAGCGTTTTAAGAAACGATTTTGTTGACTCTACCTGGAGAATATTAGATTTACCACATGATTGGGCTGTTGAACTTCCATTTCAAAATCGAATTGAAGATGATCAAATAGTTGCACACGGTTATAAACCGATCGGCAAAAAATTCCCTGAAACAAGTATCGGCTGGTATAGAAAAACATTTAACATTCCTTCAAGTGATAGAGGAAAAAGATTTACAATAAAGTTCGATGGGGTTTTCCGGGATTGTCATGTCTGGCTTAACGGGCATCTTCTTGGAAGAAATTTGAGCGGATACAGTGAGTTCAGTTATGATATAACAGACTATTTGCTTTACGACAAACCGAACGCACTTGTAGTTAGAGTTGATGCAACATTTTATGAAGGTTGGTTTTACGAAGGCGCTGGAATTTACCGCCATGTCTGGCTTATTAAAACAAATCCGCTTCACATTCCGCTTTATGGAACATACGTTACAACCGAAGTACTAAAAGGAAATGCTGACATTGAGATTGAAACCGATCTGAAAAATGTTTTTAACTCTGCTCAGAAATTTGTACTTCATTCTTTTATAATAGACAGTAAGAATAATATTGTCGGCAGTAATTCAACTAAAACTGAGATTGATCCATTCGGAGAAAAAAAGATTACTGAGAAAATTAATATTAAGAACCCGTCTCTCTGGTCAATTGAAACACCAACACTTTATAAGCTAGTTTCGGTCATTGAAAAAAATAATCAGGTTGTTGATAGAGTTGAAACTACATTTGGAATAAGAAAAATTACATTTGATAAGGACAAAGGATTTTTCTTAAACGGGAAACATGTTAAGATAAAAGGGGTCTGCTGCCATCAGGATCATGCTGGAGTTGGTTCAGCATTACCAGACCGGCTGCAATACTATAGGATTGAGTTATTAAAAGAGATGGGTTGTAATGCGTATCGGACAAGTCATAATCCTCCTACAAATGAATTACTTGATGCATGCGATAAACTTGGAATGCTGGTGCTTGATGAAAACCGGCTTATTGGAAGTAGTCCGGAATTTATCAGCCAATTTGAAAGATTAATTCTGAGAGATCGAAACCATCCTTCAATTATTGCATGGTCTTTGGGTAACGAAGAATGGGCGATTCAAACAATAGAAGTTGGAAAACAAATTGCCTTATCTCTCATGCAGATCCAAAAGAAACTCGATTCGTCCAGATTATCTACCTATGCAGCCAATACACCCAGGTACGAAGGAATAAATAGCGTAATCGATTTACGTGGATTTAATTATATGAAAATTTGCAACATCGATAAATACCGTCAGGATCATCCCGAACAAATTTTATGGGGAACAGAAGAAGTTAGCAATCTTTGCACTCGTGGAATCTATTCTAACATTCCCGAAGAAGGTTTTATGGCAGATTATGATACTAACTTCCCGGGGTGGGGATCGACTGCAGAAAAATTCTGGACTTTTTATGACGAGCGCGAATGGCTCGCCGGAGGATTTGTCTGGACGGGATTCGATTACCGCGGTGAACCGACTCCTTATAAATGGCCGTGTATCAATTCACACTTTGGAATTATGGATATGTGCGGATTTCCAAAAAATGTTTACTACTATTATCAGTCATGGTGGAGCGTCAAAGATGTTCTTCATATTTTCCCTCACTGGAACTGGCAAGGGAAAGTTGGAGATACAATAAACGTTTGGTGCTATTCGAACTGCGATAATGTTGAATTGTTTTTAAATGGAAGAAGTCTGGGTAAAAAAGATGTGATTAAAAATTCTCATCTGGAATGGAATGTTATTTATGAGCAGGGAATTCTTGAAGCTAAGGGAATGAAAAATGGAAAAGAAATTTACTCTAAAGTACAGACCACCGGAGAAACTTATACGGTAGTTTTAACTCCCGATAGAAAAAAAATAAATGCTGATGGAGAAGATATTTCTATTGTGAATGTAATTGCAATTGATTTCGATGGTAATGAAGTTCCTACAGCAAATGAATCGTTAGTCTTCGAAATAAAAGGTAATGGGACAATTATCGGAGTTGGAAACGGTAACCCGAGCAGTCACGAACCGGATAAGTACTTGAAGGGGAATTACAAACGCTCCCTATTCAATGGTAAATGTCAGGTAATAGTACAATCAACAAAAGAAGCCGGAGAAATTGTTTTAACAGCTCGTTCAGAAAGATTAAAATCTGCAGCAGTCGAGTTAACAACATTAAAAACAGAACTTAGACCGGCTGTAAAATAAATTTTTTATTATCAGAGGAATATTATGAGTAGTTCTTTTACACCTTTTAACAGAATATTGATGGGACCCGGTCCATCAAATGTAAATCCAAAAGTTTTACAAGCATTATCCAAACCGGCTCTTGGTCATCTCGATCCGCAATTCATCGGATTGATGGATGAAATAAAAGATCTATTGCGATACACATTCAAAACCGAGAACGAAGCAACGTTTGTTCTCTCCGGTCCGGGTTCTCTTGGAATGGAAGCTTGTCTTGTAAATCTTATTCACCCGGGCGATAAAGTTATTGTATGTGTCGGTGGATATTTCGCTAACAGGATGACTCAAATTGTTGAAAAGATCGGAGGCAATCTTGTAACAGTAAAAGAAACCTGGGGACGTGCAATCGATCCGGAGAACCTTGAACATTCACTTAAACAGAATCCCGATACAAAAGTGGTTGCATTTGTACATGCCGAAACATCTACCGGAGCTTTATCGGATATAAAAACACTTTCGGGTATTGCTCATAAATATGGGGCATTTGTAATTGCAGACACGGTTACTTCACTCGGTGCAGTTGAAGTCAGGATTGATGAATGGAAAATTGATGCTGCGTATTCATGTTCTCAGAAAGGTCTTGCGTGTGTTGCGGGTATGTCGCCTATTACATTCAGTCAGCATGCGGTCGAGTTTATTAAGAACAGAAAAATTCCGGTTCAAAGCTGGTTCAACGATTTGAATCTTCTATTAAGTTATTGGAATGGTCCCGGTAAAAGAGCATATCATCATACCGCGCCAAGTAATCAGTTCTATGGATTGCATGAAGCATTGCTGTTATTGAAAGAAGAAGGAATTGAAAACTCATGGCAAAGGCACAAAGAAAATAGTGTTAAATTAATCTTACGGCTAAAAGAATTGGGATTAGAGCCGCTCGTTCCTGAAAATGAAAGAATACCAAACCTGCTAACAATTAAAATTCCCCATGGTGTTGATGAATTAAAAGTAAGAACTGAATTGTTAAACAAGCATAACCTTGAAATTGGCGCTGGCTTGGGAGAACTTGCCGGAAAAGTTTGGCGAATCGGTTTAATGGGTTACAATTCCAATGAAAAAATGATTGATTATTGTATTGGCGCTTTCAAAGATGTGTTGAAATAACAAGTTGGAATTAATAAAGACTGGTCAATAAGAAAATTTTTAAAAAATAACTTGACAAACTGCTGAACAATAATTATTTTCACTTTAGAAATTAAAGCACTTTGTAAAAGGGAAGAAAAATGGACGATAAAACAGCATTAGAGGAATTACAGTTCATACGGAAAGTAATCGATGAAACGCGTCAAAGCGTTGTTTACAACGGCAAGGATTCTATTTTCTGGGGCATAATTATAATAATAGGGATGATGTCAACTTATATTTTGGTTATAAACGAGATCTACTTTAGATATGCTTATATCTGGTTAGTATTGATCTCTATTGGTTGGGTTTATTCACTCTATAATGGTAAAAAGCAAAAAGCAAAATTCCCCTCAACTTTTGCTGGTAAACTTATTGGATATGTATGGGGTATGGCTGGCATTTCAATGACAATTATTGGTTTTGTCGGAACTTATAGTGGAGCTGTTAGCCCTATGGGAATTAGTCCCATTGCTTGCATAATAATGGGCGGAGCTTACTTCCTAACCGGAAAGTTGTGTGAAGCAAAGTGGATAAGCAATTTATCCTACGGTTGGTGGATCGGCGGAACTGCATTATTATTTATTAAAACTGTCGAATCGTTTTTAATTATGTCTCTATTAATGTTATTTTTTCAGACAATACCCGGAATAATAATTTATAGAAAGTACAAAAAAGAGATAGCGGTAAAATCGTGAGCCAGTTCGATTATCAACAAATTGACGACATAATTCATTCTAGAATTAGATTAGCTATTATGGCTCTTTTAATTTCCATAGAAGAAGCGGAATTTAATTTTATAAAGGAAAAAGTTAATACGACTGATGGAAACCTAAGTGTCCACATTCGAAAACTTGAAGAAGCTGGTTATGTATCTATTAAAAAGGAATTTGTTGATCGAAAACCAAGAACAACTTATGCTCTTACAAAAAATGGAAGAAAAGCTTTTGAAATTTATCTTGATCATTTAGAGAAGCTAATCAAAAAATAATTTTTTTGTTTATATACTTTATAAAATAAAGTTCTTTATACAATAACAAAGAGGTTAACATGAAAAATGTAATCCAATTATTAATTATTCTTTCACTTGTAATTACAAATCTTCTATCGGCTCAAAATCAAGATAGAATAGAAGAGAACAAAATACTGGAAGCAATAAACCTTGCTGATAAAGCATTGGTTGTTTACAATAAAGATATGCTTCTTAAAGCAAGAGAAGTATTCGAAAAAGAAAGTGATAATCTGACTTGTCTGTTTTTTCAAACCTTCTGTGAATATAAACTTCTGGAAATGAGCTCCCGACCGGGTAATGGAGACCTGTTCGATAAAATTTACGACACAGCTGTTGAAAATGCTGAACAACTTTCATCCGCCGAAGGTTTTGAATCGGAAGGTAAAACTCTTCTTGCCGGAATTTATATGATGAAGATTGCATCAAATCCAATGTCTGCTGTCTCGCTTACAACAAAAATTCATGCACTTCTAGACGAAGCACAAAGTATCAATTCCTCCAATCCAAGATCATATATTATTAGAGGAATCATGAAGTTTCAAACCCCGGCTATGTTTGGTGGAAGTTTAGAAGATGCAGTAAAAAATTTCTCGAAAGCAATTCAACTCTTTGAAAAGGAAGACCAGGTCGAACCTGTTAAACCTCACTGGGGTTATCTTGAATCAATTATATGGATGGGCCTTGCCCAGGAGAAACTGGAAAACTTTGATGCAGCAAAATTCGCCTATCAGAAGGTGCTGAATCTTGAACCAGATTACACCTGGGTTAAATATTCTTTGCTTCCGAACTTGCTTAAGAAAATTGGGAATTAATTATTTCTGAAAGGGACAAAAATGATTGAGCAGAAAAAAATAATACTGATAATAATTTTACTTATTGCTGGATTAATATCTTTATCGGCACAGGAAAAAACTAGAATTGAAGGCTCTATAAAAGACGATAAAAATAAACCTGTTCCATATGTAAACGTATTTCTTTTAAACACAACCGATGGGACAATGAGTGATGAAGAAGGTAATTTCAGTTTTAAGACTTCCGCCAAAGGGAAAGTAGTTCTAATTGCCAGTATTGTCGGATATGAAAAATTTGAAAGAGAGTTTGAAATTACTGCGACAAGATTTCACTTTGATATACAGCTTAAAGAGAAAGCCGTTAATCTGAAAGAAACTATTGTAACGGGAAGTTCTTACGGTTCCGAAAAAGAGAAAGGACTGGTTATTAGCAGGATTGATGTACTTACTACTCCAGGAGGAGCCGCAGATATTTTTCAATCACTTAAGACTTTACCCGGATTAACACAGGTATCTGAAAGTGCTGAGTTATACGTCCGGGGCGGTGATCCTATTGAAACACTGACTATGGTTGATGGTTCAATCGTCTATCATCCATTTACATTTGAATCGGCATACGGCGGTCTCTTCTCTAATCTTACTCAAAGCGCAGTGAAAGGTATTTATTTCTCAAGTGGAGGTTTTTCATCAAAATATGGAAATGTACTTTCCGGAGTACTTGATATTGAAACACGGGATCAGCCTTCGAGGTCACAATATCAAATTGGTCTATCGCTGGCAAACGGTTCATTAACTGCAGATATACCGCTGAGTGAAAATAAACTTGGAATGTATTTCGACTTGCGGCAAAGTTTTACAAAACCAATATTCTGGTTAAATGGTGGATTGGATCGGATGACATTATCTCCAACTTCAAGAAATGGAACTGGTGGAATAATTTACTCCTATTCAAAGACAGGAAAATTGAAATTGTTCGGAATGATTGCCGACGATAAGCAAGGTGTTAAAGTCGAACGAGCGGAATATACAGGTGCTTTCAACGGTAATTCTAATAATCTTTTTGTTAATCTGCAAAACACAAATATTCTTTTCGAATCAGTTATCATGAAGAATAGTGTTGCTTATAATAAGTATTCCAACAACTGGCTGATTGGAATACTTGATCTTACCAAAACCGATTATGTTTATACATTCAGAAATGATTTTGAAATTTCAGTTAATTCCTCAAATAAAATCCTTGTGGGTGCTGAATATGAAAAGCGCGAAGTAAACTATCTTGGTAAAATTCCGGAAGATGATTTCGATATTCGTCCTGACGGTAATTCAAAAATAATTGATGCAACATTTTACGGATCGCGGTTTGCCGGTTACACAGAATTTCAATCTGCTAATCCATTCGGATTATCCAATGTATCGGTTGCTACGGGAATACGTTATGATAGAATCCCGGAACTAAAACTCGACTGGTTAGATCCTCGTTTGAGCATAAGCTATAAACTGAGTGATAAATCAATAGTAAAATTGGGTGCCGGAGTTTTTCATCAGCTCCCTAATCCCCAATTATTTAGACCCGTTGATGGCAACCCAAATTTGAAATCCATGAAAGCTGAACATTTGATTATATCTTATGATTATAACATTGATGAGCAAAACTCCTTCAGAATGGAAGTTTATCACAAGGAATATTCTAACCTACCGAAAGAAAATTCGATACTAAATTATGATAACAGCGGAAAAGGATTTGCAAACGGAGTGGATATTATTTTTAAAGGATTTCTTCCGTTTAATATTACCGGATGGATCTCTTACGGATTCATAAATACAAAACGAGATTGGATGGACTTTGATGGGTTTACAAGCAGTTCATTCGACATTACACATAATTTTTCACTAGTCTTGAAATATAATCTTAGCGATTTATGGCAGATCGGGATAAATGCAAAATACGCTACGGGTCGTCCTTACACTCCTGTTGAATCATCATACTATAGAGACGATCTGAAAATTTTTGAACCAATTTATGCGGCAACAAATTCTGATAGATTTCCTGACTATAGACGAATCGATCTTCGTATTATGCATTTTAACACAATATTTGAGAACATCTCTTTTGTAGCTTATATGGAAGGCTTAAATATTTTTAATCATCAAAACATTTTTGGCTATACATATTCTCCTGATTATTCAGAACGGAAAGAAATAAAGAGCTACTTCGGACGGCGTATGCTCGTTTTCGGATTTATGTTTGGTTTTTAATTATCAGCCGGATGGAATATTTATTAATTCATCCGGTAAGTTTTTATTTTCTCTTAAATAATAAAACATAAGATTCGCCTTTATTTTCAAGGGTTTTCTTAAGTTCAATCCGATTTTTTGGTTTCGCACCGGATATTTTTCCTAATTTTACCTACCTAAAAAACTGATTTATCGTAAAACGAAAAGAAGGACACTTTATGGCCAACGCAATTTTCAACGTACCATTACCACCCAATGAACCTGTAAAAAATTATGCACCCGGTTCTCCTGAAAAAGCTGCACTGAAATCGAAACTTGATGAATTAGCAAACCAGCAAATTGATATCCCCATAATCATCGGCGGAAAAGAAATTAGAACCGGCGATACCGATAGCTGTGTAATGCCACACGATCACAAACATGTTCTTGCAAAATATCATAAAGTTGGTGAGAAAGAAGTTAAGATGGCGATCGATTCTGCGATGGACGCACACAAAACTTGGTCCAGAATGGATTGGCAGGATCGGGTTTCTGTTTTTCTGAAAGCTGCTGATCTTCTTGCACTTACTGAATGGAGATATATATTGAACGCTGCAACTATGTTAGGTCAAAGTAAAAATCCATTCCAGGCAGAAATTGATTCTGCTGCAGAGCTGGCAGATTTCTTCCGTTTTAATTCTTACTACGCTATGCAAATTTACCAGCAGCAGCCGCTTCACTCTCCTTTTGGCATGTGGAACAGATCCGAATACAGACCACTCGAAGGATTTATTTTTGCGGTAGCTCCATTCAATTTCACATCAATAACCGGCAACCTTCCTACAGCTTGTGCTATCATGGGTAATGTTGCATTATTAAAACCTGCTTCAAGTTCAGTTTACTCGGCTTACTGGATTATGAAATTGTTAGAAGCTGCGGGACTTCCATCGGGAGTAATTAACTTCGTTCCCGGCTCGGGTTCTAAAGTCGGCAATCCGGTTATGGATTCTGAATACTTCGGTGGAATTCACTTCACCGGTTCAACACCAACATTTCAATCGATGTGGAGAACAGCGGCAAATAATTTAGCAAAGTATAAATCGTATCCGCGCATAGTTGGAGAAACCGGCGGTAAAGATTTTATCTTCGCCCATTCCAGTGCAGATATTACAGCATTAGGAGTTGCAATGATTCGCGGTGCTTTTGAGTATCAGGGACAGAAATGTTCTGCAGCATCGCGTGCTTATATCCCAAAATCGATCTGGCCTAAACTAAAAGAATACACGCTTGCAGAGTTGAAGACAGTCAAGGTGGGAGATCCGCGCGACTTCACAAATTTCTTTAACGCTGTAATTGATAAAGGCGCATTCGACACAATTACCGGTTACATTGATTATGCTAAGAAATCGAATGAAGCTACAATAATTGCCGGCGGCGGTTACGATAGTTCTAAAGGATATTTTATCGAACCAACAATTATTGAAACAACAAATCCAAAATTCAAATCGATGGAAGAAGAAATATTCGGACCGGTATTAACATTATACGTTTACGATGATAATAAATATGAAGAGACATTACAGATTTGCGATCAGACTTCTCCATTCTCATTAACCGGAGCAATTTTTGCACAGGACAGATTTGCAGTTGAAAAAGCGGATAAAGCATTAACGCACGCTGCCGGCAACTTCTATATTAACGATAAACCAACAGGTGCCGTTGTTGGTCAGCAACCATTCGGCGGTGCAAGAGCAAGCGGAACAAATGATAAAGCCGGAAGCTATTTGAATCTTATCCGATGGGTTTCTGCTCGAACAATTAAGGAGAATTTTATTCCTCCTAAAGATTACCGTTATCCATTCATGAATGAGAAATAGTTAGACATCTTTCCCAAAAACTTCCCTTCTCCGAAGGGAAGTTTTTTTAAGGAGTGAACATGAAACGTTATTTGAATTTCTTTATTCTAATCCTTTTTGTCTATTCAATCTCCTACTCCCAAACCGAAACAGAATTATTTAAGAAGCTAAAATCCTTCAAAGAAATTGCAAATATCCAGCCGGTTAGAGTTGATACAACGTATAAGGAAGGATATGAAATATTAATAACACAACCGGTTGATCATAAGAATCCCAAAAGCAAAAAATTTACACAACGTATTTTCCTATCGCACATCGATTTCTCGCAACCAATGGTATTTGTAACCGAAGGATATTCGGCAAATCGAAATTCTAAAACAGAACTTTCGAGAATATTAGGTGCAAATCAGATTATTGTTGAGCATCGCTACTTCGGAAAGTCTGTTCCGGAAAATCTTGACTGGAAATATTTAACAATTGAACAGGCCGCCAACGATCATCATAAAATAGTTGAACTGTTTAAGAAACTTTACAACGGAAAGTGGGCAAATACCGGTGTTAGTAAAGGAGGTCAAACGACTCTTTATCATCGCTATTTCTTTCCTAATGATGTAGATGTTTCGGTTCCTTATGTTGCACCGATTAATCTTGCACAGGAAGATCCGCGCATTTATATGTTTCTAAACAGTGTTGGTACCGAAGAGTGCAGAGAGAAAATAAAAAAATTTCAGCGCGCGTTCCTAACAAAAAGAGATGAAGTCCGCACCCTACTAATGAAAGATGCAGAACAGCAGAATATTCAAATTGCGTGGGATTACGACTTTGTGTTAGAATACATGACATTAGAATACTCATTCGCATTCTGGCAATGGGGACAAACAAAGTGTGAGGATATTCCATCACCGGATGCGAGTGCAGAGGAATTATATAATCACATGAAAGCATCTAATCCATTGTATTTCTTCACCGAGCAAGCCATGAAAGATTTTGGTCCATTTTATGTTCAGGCATATAATGAAGTCGGTTATTATGGTTATGATCTTGCACCTTTTAAAGATTTGCTTGTAGAAATAAAAGATGGATCGAATATTATGCTTGTTCCCGAAGGCGCAAAGGTTGAATACAACTGCAGTAGTTTGCAAAAGGTTAATACCTGGCTTCAGAAAGAAGCAAGTAACATACTTTACATTTACGGTGGTAACGATACATGGAGCGCAACATCAATACAATTGCTTGGCGAAAACAATTGTGTTAAGATGGTAAAAAAAGGGGGCGCGCACGGAACTAATATCAGAAGCTTCGAAGGCGAAGAAAAGGAACTAATCTATTCTACTTTAAAAAACTGGCTCGGATTAAAAGTTAACCGATTGTAAAATTTATCTGCCTTAAGAGAAAGTAATTTTTTCTTCCTAATTCTTTTAAGGCAGATTTTCTATTAAAAACAATTTCAAGCACATGTAATATTCTTTCACTATTTTTCTTATAGAAATTTTCCTCTCCTCCATTCAACCAATAAAATGTGGAGGTGATTTATGAAAGTCCTCGGCTCATACGAAAAAGCCCGTATCTACATCGAAAAACATTACGAAGAATCCGAAGAAGCAAAACTCCACCGTAGAAGATTAAATCCCGGACCAATAATTACAATATCCAGAGAGACAGGAACCGGCGCAGTAAAGGTATGTGAAAGCCTGGTGGAGTATTTAAATAACCGCGCAATGCCCGAATACAACGACTGGGCATTTTTTGACAAAGAATTGATGGAAAAGGTTATGGAGGACCATAATCTGCCTGATCACTTTAAAAAATATCTCTCGGAAGAAAAACCGGCAAAGATCGATTCCTGGTTTGGTGAAATATTAGGAATCACTCCATCTAAACTACTTCTGCTTCATAAAACGTCCCAGACAATTACTAAACTTGCTGAATATGGAAATGTAATATTAGTAGGCCGGGGTGCTAACATCATACTCTCTCACATGAAGCGTGCATTTCATATCAGATTAGTCGCACCGTTAAATTTCAGAATTGATACGGCAATGAACATTTACAACCTTGACCGGAGAGCAGCAATAGAGTTCATTAAGACCGAAGATGAATCCCGCAAACATTACATTTTAAAATATTTTCATAAAAGCATTGAAGACCCACATTTGTATCATGCAATAATTAACACAAATCTACTTAGTTTTAATGAAATTGCCGATATGATCGGCCATTGTGTTATTAAGCGTTTCCCCCACTTTTTTAACCAGTCAAAAATTGAATTGCCTGGAATAGAGTAACAGTATATTTTAAAGAGCAGAATTAAATTCCCTGTGTTCTAAATTAATTCTGCTCTTTTTATATTACAACAATTCGTAACGGAGAAAAAAATGTTATCTAAAATCAAAATTGTTATTTCGTTAATCGTCATTTTATTCATATCAACAAATATTTATCCTCAACAAACAAAGCTGGAGAGAATTGATAGTTATATTCAGCAAGCTATGATTGATTGGAAAATGCCCGGCTTTGCTGTAGCAATTGTTAAAAATGATACTGTAATTTTTTCTAAAGGTTACGGCGTTAAAGATATTAGAACAAATGAACCCGTAGATGAAAACACAAATTTTATGATTGCATCCTGTTCAAAGGCATTTACTACCGCATCAATTGCGCGATTGGTAGATCAGGGTAAATTAAAATGGGACGATCCGGTTACCAAATACTTGCCATATTTTCACATGTATGATCCCTGGGTTACAAAGGAAATGACAATCAGAGATCTTGTAACACACAGAAGCGGACTTGCAACATTCAGCGGGGATATACTCTGGCTCGGCTCAACTTATGATAAGGATGAAGTTATAAGGCGCGCACAGTACCTGAAACCCACTTCAAGCTTCCGTTCGCGGTACGGATATCAGAATATTATGTACAGCGTTGCCGGAGAAGTGATTAAAGCCGTATCCGATACTAACTGGCATGGTTATATAAAACATAATTTTTTCGAACCGCTTGGAATGACAAGAAGTAATACATCAATTAAAGAGATGAAAGAGAAAGAAAATAATGCATGGCCGCATAGAATTGATAACGGGAACGTTGTAGCTCATAGCGATTATTATTCAATTGAAACCGTTGCGCCGGCTGGTGCAATCAATTCTAATGTTAAGGATATGGTTCAGTGGATTCGTTTGCAATTGAACAAAGGGAAGGTTGGCGACAGAAGAATTTTTAGCGAACGCCAATCGAATGAAATGTGGTCGAATAGTATGTTTCTCGGTAATAATAATTATGGATTAGGATGGTTTATTGCCTATAACAACGGCAAGCGTGTATTGAACCATGGTGGAGGAATGCCGGGAATGATTTCCGATGTTACAATTATACCCGAAGAAAAACTTGGTCTGGTTATTCTTAGCAATTATGAAACCGGAATGGTAAATGCAATAAGAAATTACATTATGGATGTTATGATAAATATTGAACCGAAAGATTATAACAAGATGATGCTTGAAAACTGGTCCAGAAGGATGGAAAACTTTGAAAAGGAAAATAAGAGAAGAGAAGATGTAAGAGTAAAAAACACAAAGCCCTCTCTCCCGCTCGAAAAATATTGTGGAACTTACGAAGATAAAATGTACGGAAAAGCCGAGGTAAGTCTTAAAGATGGAATATTATTTTTGCAGTTTGTTCCATCGCCGGCATTTAAAGGTGAATTAAAACATTATCACTTCGATCAATTCTATATCGACTGGGAAGATGAATTCCTGACAAGGGGCTGGGTAAAATTCGATATGAACTTTAACGGCGAAATTAAACAATTCAATATCGAGGTCCCTAACTCGCCGGATTTTATCTTTACCGAATTATTGTTCGAAAAGGTGAAATGAAAAAAAGAATAAAATAAATTTTCAATAAATCCGGCACATTCAAGCCGGATATACCGTCAAAATGGTGTTAAATAAATACGGACATGAAATGAAGCATTCAATTACAGTAAAATATTTACTCGTTCTTCTGATAATTACATTTTCAACATCATTATTGGCGCAGCATAAGTTCTATGTTAACCTTAATGACCGGGCTGATGATCTATTTAAGGTTACTCTCTTACCTGAAAAACTAACCGAGAAAAATAAAATTTATCAGTTTGCCGCAACTGCACCGGGAACATATCAAATAATGGATATCGGAAGATACGTTAGAAGCTTCAAGGCATACGATAAATCGGGATCTGAAATTTTAGTTACCAACATTTCAACAAATCAGTGGGAAATTTCCAGACCTCAATCAGTTTATAAAATTGAATACTCTATTGCCGAAACATTCGATACCCCCATGAATGAAAATCCGGTTTACCCTATGTGCGGCAGTTCATTAGAAGATGATCATGCATTAATTAACGGGCAAACTGTGTTTGGTTATTTCAATGCAATGCAGAAATACCCGATAGAAATTAAACTTGAATACCCTGATAACTGGATTGTTGGAACTGCGCTTGAGAAGAATAACAACGGATTCTATTATGCACCGGATTATGATTATGTTGTTGATTCTCCGATCCTGATGGGCAATCTTACAAAAGCTTCTGCAAAAATTGAAAACACTGTTATTGATGTTTTTACATACTCAAAGAAAGGATTGATTAAATCGGAAAGTATTCTAACCGGGCTCGAAGACATCTTAAGCGCAACAAATCAATTTTTAAACGGCTTACCTGTTGAAAGATATGTGTTCTTATTCCATTTCGAGAATTTTTCCGCCGGTGCATGGGAGCATAATTACAGCTCTATTTATGTTATGAAAGAAGATGCATTAAATGAGCGGTATATGACGGAGTTACGCTCAACTGCAGCACATGAATTTTTTCACATTGTAACTCCACTGCTCATTCACAGCGAACTGGTTGCGAATTTTAATTACGAAAAACCTGTTATGTCTAAGCATCTCTGGTTTTACGAAGGAGTAACTGAGTGGGCTTCGGATATCCTTCAGCTTAGAGATTATATTATGTCCATTGATGATTATTTATTACAGGTAAGACAGAAGCTGAATGTCAATGATAATTTTGATCAGTCACTTTCACTTACAAAACTTGGTGTTGAATCAACAGAAAGGCAAACCGAATATTTCAATATCTATAATAAAGGATCTGTAGTTGCTACTCTTCTTGATATCCGGCTTTTAGAATTATCAAAAGGAAAGAAAGGATTGAGAGAATTAATACTTGATTTAGCAAAAAAATACGGAGCTAAAAAATCTTTTTCTGAAGAAAACTTTTTTAACGAACTTGTTAAAATGACCTATCCTGAAATAGGAGACTTTCTTAATAAATATATTGATGGTTCTGAAAAACTTCCGGTTAAAGAATATTTTGCAAAGGTTGGAATTGATTATAGTGAATCTGCCGGTGTTGATTCTTCGAGAACTGGATTGGGATTTGGAATCGGTTTTAAAGACAATAGTTTCGTAGTAGTAAATGTTGATCCTGCTAATGCAGATAAACTTAAGACCGGAGATGTGCTTTACAAATTTGAAGGTGAAGAAATCACAATGCAAAATGCCCAACAGTTATTAGCTCCTCTTGGAAAATTAAAAGTCGGCGATAGTTTCAAAATTACTATTCTAAGAAACAGCGAAGAGCATGAGGCAAGTATTACTATGCAACCCCGACAGATAAAACATGTTTTCAAATTGATGGATAATCCTTCTAAAGAACAAAGTTTCTTAAGGGAAATGTGGACACAGAACCAGATGAATTATAAAGCAAGTATGGAGTAATACATAGTTTAATTTAAGAACACCATTTTTCGATAATTATTTTACACTTTATAAAGTAGTACAAATAAATTAGATTGATATAGAATAATAAACCGGTACGTGGTGTTCTATGAACAGAATAAAAAAGTTTTCGTTAATATTTCTGCCTCTTTTTGCTTTATTAATATTTTCCTGTACATCAACTTACGAATCAATCTATCCTACCTTAAACGATGGCAAATATGATAGTGAATTCCCATATAAAAGCTCCTCTAAACAGCTTGAAGAAATAAGCAATTCCATAAAGCTTATTAATTGTATTGCGTTTTATAATAGTTATGTTTTTGATGAAAGCTCCTCGCTAACAATTAGAGAAGTAAAAAGAATTGATATTGAAAAATCTGCTACAAAAGTAATATTCTATAATAATACTGCTTCGGGAACAGCAACAATTATTGGTGTGAATAACGGGAATGTTCTACTAATTACAGTTGCACATATTGTAAATTTCCCTGATACAGTAATTTCATACTATTCTAATCCCGATGGAACTCCATCTCAAAAAGTTCAGAGTGTTTCAGTAAAAACGCGTCAATCAAATTACATCCCCGATCTGCCCGATGGCGGAGACCTTGATATAGTTCTGATGGACAAATCACTTGACATTTGTCTGTTAGGTAAAAAGTTCGATTCAATTGCCGCATCACGGCTTTCTGTTTTTAATTATCAGTGGGGACTTTCTTCTGAACTGGAATGGGGTACTTTTATTTATGTCTTCGGTTACCCGATGAATTACAAAATGATCTCTAAAGGAATTGTTAGCAGTCCGGGTAGAGAAAAAAATACATTCCTGATTGATGCGGTCTTTAATCGCGGATCGAGTGGAGGTATTGTCCTTGCGATAAGAGATGGCATTCCAAACTTTGAATTAGTCGGATTGGTTAAATCGGTTCCGGCAGATTTTCAATATGTTGTTCACCCGCTCTCCAAAACTCAGGAGTTGGAATATAACCCTATGATTCCATACAAAGGTGAATTGTTTGTTCAAAAAGAACAGATTATGAGAACAGGAATAACCAAGGTAATTGGTATTGAAGCTGTTGCTGAGTTTATTAAACTGAACAGATCTTTTTTATTGAATAAAGGATTCTATGTTAATAACCTCTTTTAATTTTTTTTCTGATTATTTACCTGATTACCCTTCCATAACTTCTTTTACTTCCCCTTTGGCAACCTTAACTATTATGTCGCCGAAAAGATCCATTTCTGAAGTTAACGTATAAACATTTGGTGTAACTCTGATTCCTTTGAACTCAGGATGAATAATTGGTACGACATAAATCCTGTGCTTGCTAAGCAAATAGTCCACAAGCTTGGGTACATCCACTCCGTCAATGTAAAAGTTAACAAGTCCGCACCAGTTTGATGTATCGTCAATGTTAACTCTGAATTTAACATTCTTAAATCCCTTTACCCTGTTAATCCATCTTGAATGCAAGTAACGGAATCTTTCGGCTTTTCTTTCAATACCGATAGCCTCATTAAATGCAAGAGCTTCTGCAACGGCATTATGTGTTGCAGCCGGATGAGTTCCTATTTCTTCAAACTTTCTGATATTCTCATCCATCTCTTTAGGTGCTGCCATTAAAGGCCATATTGTTTTGATCAAATCTTTTTTTACATACAACATACCGGTTCCAACCGGTGCATAAGTCCATTTGTGAAGCGATGAACCAAAAAAATCAACGTCAAGATCAGAAAGTTTATACGGTATGTGATTGAATGAGTGAGCCGCATCGCATATAACAGGAATTCCAGCATCATGGGCTAATTTACTTACCTGTAGTACCGGCAATATTTGTCCGGTTAGAAAACAAATGTGACTTACAAGAATAGCTTTAGTCTTTGGTGTAATTCCTTTCCGGAAAGCATTAACATAATCATCTTTATTCATCAAAGGTGTTGGATAAGGGACTTGAACAAGTTTAATTCCCCATCTTCTTTCGAGCTGGGTATATGTTGTAAGCATTCTTGGATAATCTTGAGTTGTGGTTAATACTTCGTCGCCTTCTTTTAAGTTCATTCCCTGTTGAACAATTTGCAACGATTCACTTGCATTACGGGTAACAGCAACTTCTTCCTTATCGCATCCGAATAAGATTGCAAGCTTCTCACGTACTGTTTCAATTTGGGGTTCTACATGCCGCCACATAAAGTAAGCAGGTGCCTGGTTGGAGTAATCGATATAGCGTTTGAATGCATCGATTACAACTTTAGGTGCAGGAGAAACACCTCCGTTGTTTAGATTGATCAATGTTCTGTCGACCTCAAAAGCTGACTGAATCCGTCCCCAGAAAGCATCATCAGAGGCAAGTTCCTTTGCTGATTTATCAACTGCTAATTGTTCAACTGCTTCTGCAACTCTTGCAATTGCATCGGTTTTAAGAACTACAAATGCTGCACCGGTGGTAAGTAAAAACCTGTTTAGAAATTCTCTGCGTGACGACATGGTAAGCCCCTTTGAATTTTGGCTTCAAATTTTGAAATAATTTCCTCAAAAGCAATCATTATTTCTTAATATATTTTTAATGGGAATGAGCTAAAAACTATTAGAAATAGTTGGCATTGTTTATTACTTTAGCATAAGATTTTTTATGTCCGACAAGAGATTAATGAATTTCGATTCGGACCGATTTAATAATTAACAGAGGGGATATTAATTTGGCAGAAGAGATTAAAAAAGAACTATTGAGCAGAAAAACGATTGCGCTTGTTGCTCACGATAACAAGAAAAAAGATTTAATTGAATGGGCAAAGTATAACCGGGATTCATTGGCAAATCATACTATTCTTGCAACAGGAACTACGGGCATATTACTCGAAAAAACTCTCGACATAAAAATTGAGAAGTTGCAAAGCGGACCATTAGGAGGCGATCAGCAAATTGGCGCTATGATTTCTCAAAGTGAAATCGACCTTTTAATTTTCTTCTGGGATCCGCTCGAAGCTCAACCGCACGATCCCGATGTTAAAGCTCTATTAAGAATTGCTGTAGTATGGAATATTCCTATTGCATGTAACCGTGCTTCGGCAGACTTTATTTTTTCTTCTCCATTAATGACAAGCGAATATACACGCCTTGTACCGGATTATGAGAATTACAGAAAGCGAAGAATTGCTACAGAAGAAAATTCAAATGAATAAACCCGATAAAACAGAATATGCAGAATACTATCACAAATATGTGTTAGAAGTCCCCGCCGGAAATATTACAGATATACTCGAAGATCAATTAAACTCTTCCGTTGAATTTCTATCGGGAATTTCCGAGGATAAATCGATTTACAGATATCAGCCCGGTAAGTGGAGTATCCGCGAAGTGCTTGGGCATATAATAGATTCAGAACGTGTTTTTGCTTACCGCGCGTTAAGGTTTTCGAGAGGAGATCAAAAACCATTACAGGGTTTTGATGAGAATCTTTACATAAATAATTCCAATTATAATATGATCGGCATTCAATTTCTGATCGAAGAATTTTATCATCTCCGCAAATCGACAATATCCTTATTCAGATTGATGAAAAATGAAATGTGGCTTAACAAAGGAAATGCTTCCGGTTATGATGTTACAGTTAGAGGGTTAGCATACATAATCGCCGGACATGCAGAACATCATTTAAGAGTAATTAAGGAGAGGTATTTGTAGATGTCACTTCTTGTATTAGCATATCCAACAATTGAAAAGAAAGATTTCAACTGGATTCAATCTGTCCGTAAAGATCACGACGAGCGTTATTACAAAATAGTAAATCCCCATTTTACGATTGTCTTTCCTGTAAACAATTGCGAGTATAATCAATTATCCGAGCACGTTAATAAAGTAACCAGAAAATTCGGAACATTTTTCTTTGTGTTGAGATGTGCCCAGATTGTAAAAGATTCCTTCAGTGATTATACGGATGTCTTTCTTATTCCAGAGGAAGGATACCGGTTGTTTGTAAAACTTCATGACGCACTTTATTCTGGAATATTAGAGAAAGAATTGAGGCTCGATATTCCATTTATTCCCCATTTAGGTATTGCAAACAGTCTCGACCCGCTTAAATGCAAGGACCTTGCCGATAAACTGAACAGTAAGAATATCGAAATAGTTGGTGCTATTAATAAACTTGATATTGTTTCTTACGAAGAGAATAATGTAAAATCTCTCGGCTCAATTGTTTTGCAGTAAAATTACAAAATGATAAAACCAATTTAACTGCAATACGACTAATGGTTAAGAGTTTATAAAATAATTAATGAAAAAAATTAAGTACATAATCGGCAACATAAGTATAGAAGCCGTCCTTTGGACAATAGCACTTCTATATTTGTTATTTATTAATCCATATGAAGTGCAGAAATTTACATTGTGTCCTTTCCACAATATGGGTATTGAATATTGTCCCGGTTGCGGACTCGGAAGGTCGATATCATTTTTATACCATGGAGATTTTATTCATTCATTAAAAACACATCCGCTTGGCATAGCTGCTTTCATTCTGATTTTACTTAGAATAATTCAATTGACAAAACAAACCATAAAAAACATTAAATCACAAAAGAGAGGTGATTCATGGCAAACGTCTATGAATTAATGCCCGAAATTATGGGCGAAGAACAAATGTACATCTCAAGTTTAATCAAGAACCTTGACGATCAGAAAGCGCAGCAATTTGCAAACATCTACCGTGCCCGCAGAAGAGATCCAATGATTATACTTCTCGTTACGCTTGTTGGATTTTTAGGAATTGCCGGAATTCAAAGATTTTTAACCGACCAGATCGGACTAGGAATTTTATATTTACTGACCGGCGGTATTTGTTTAATTGGAACAATTATAGACCTGGTTAATTACAAAAGAATCGCATTTGAGTATAATCAGAAGCAAGCAGCTCAAATTATAATGATGATTAAATAAAATTAATTGCTTTGTTCTGTTTGAAAATTATCATTATGTTTAAGACGGTAGGCAATCGAAAAGTTTTTTAGTTGTCTCGTTTTATTTAATTAGTATAATTTCATAGGAGTCTATTCAATGGCAGAACGTGAAAGCGGAACCGTAAAATGGTTTAATGCTGCAAAAGGTTTCGGTTTTATCGAACGCACGCAAGGCGGAGACATATTTGTTCACTTTTCTTCTATCAAATCCGAAGGTTTTAAAAGTCTTGAAAAAGGCCAGAAGGTTGAGTTCACTGTTGGTGACGGACCAAAGGGACCGCAAGCTCAAGACGTCACCTTAGTGAAATAATAAAGTATTATTAACTACGTGCAAACCCCCGAATTATGTGGGTTTATTTTTTCTATTACTATGTCTTCTAAATTCTTACTTAATTTTGAACTTAGAATTCAATCATATTGTTATGACATTTATAAAAAATAAATTTTAACAGTGAAGACCAGATACACATATTATCTCATACTGATTTTCGGTAAAACTGAAAAACATTCCCTTTCTTTAAGCAGCCGCTGTTGTTGTTGCTTCTAATTTTTTTACTATCAAATTCATTTCAAATAAAATTTTTATCAGGATAAATTAATATGGAAACGAACAATAAGTTAGATTCATTCATAACCGAGTTGCAAAGTAAAAGAGAGCTGCATTCCTGCACAATCTCTCTAAAAAATAATACTGTTAACTTCATTAATAGTCAGATTAGTTTGCTTTTTCCGCACTTTGCAGAAAAAATAGATAACAAAAGCATTCCACAAGAAATCGATTCTATAAAGAATCAGTTAATAAAATTAATTAATTCACTAAACGGATTGACTAAAATTGATGCTGAAAGTGTAACTCAGAATTACATCGAAAAATTGCCGGATATTCATAATAAATTATGGATGGATGCTAATGCAATTTATGATGGCGATCCGGCTGCAGAAAGTATTGACGAGGTAATACTCGCATACCCCGGTTTTATGGCAATTCTGATTTACAGATTTGCGCACGAACTATATAAACTTAGAGTCCCTATAATACCAAGAATAATGTCGGAACATGCTCATCAAATAACGGGTGTCGACATTCATCCTGGTGCAGTAATCGGTTCTCCGTTTTTTATTGATCACGGGACGGGAATAGTAATTGGAGAAACAACTGTAATTGGCAATAATGTAAAAATATATCAGGGAGTAACTCTTGGCGCGCTAAGTGTTAAAAAAGAATTATCAAATGTAAAGAGGCACCCTACCATAGAAGATGATGTAATAATTTATGCGCAATCGGTTATTCTTGGAGGTAATACAGTCATCGGTAAAAACAGTGTAATAGGTGGCAACTCGTGGATTGTTCAAAGTATTTCTCCTAATTCGGTTGTGAATAATAAAAACGAAGTAAGAATCAAATCAAACAAAGATTTTGAAGAACCAATTAACTTTATTATTTGAAAGGATACGTTATGAAAGCAAATAACATACTTGAAACTATCGGCAACACACCACATGTTAAAATAAACCGCATCTTTGGTAATAAACACGAAATATGGATTAAGCTCGAACGTGCAAATCCTGGGGCTAGTATTAAAGACCGGATTGCACTCGCAATGATAGAAGAAGCTGAAAAACAGGGAATAATAAAACCCGATAGTGTAATTGTTGAACCAACTTCCGGAAACACCGGTATTGGCTTAGCAATGGTTGCGGCTGTTAAAGGTTATCAACTGATCTTAGTAATGCCGGAATCAATGTCGGTTGAAAGAAGAAAAGTTATGGCTGCATACGGAGCTAAATTCGAATTAACACCCCGTGAATTAGGAATGAGAGGTGCTATTGAAAAAGCAAATGAAATTGCAGCCCAAAATCCAAAAGCCTGGATACCACAGCAATTTGAAAATAGGGCAAATGTAAATATTCACATTAGCACTACGGCAAAAGAAATATTAAATGATTTTGCCGATGGAATTGATTATCTGATAACAGGTGTTGGAACGGGCGGACATATTACCGGCGTATCAAAAGTACTTAAAGAAAAATTTCCTCAGCTTAAAACTTTTGCGGTTGAACCTGAATTATCGCCAGTACTTTCCGGCGGCAAACCAAGTCCGCATCCTATCCAGGGAATTGGAGCTGGATTTATTCCTAAAATACTCGATGCTTCTGTTCTTGATGGGGTAATTACAGTATCAAAAGAAGATGCGTTCGAATTTGCACAACGTGCTGCAAAAGAAGAAGGAATTTTTATGGGAATATCTTCAGGTGCATCACTCGCGGCAGTATCAAAAAAGATAAAAGAGATTCCAGAAGGGAAAAAAATTCTTACTTTTAATTATGATACTGGAGAAAGATATTTATCTATAGAGGGTTTGTACTGATATAATTGAAGAGTTTTACTCCCATTCTTAAACGTGAATGGGAGTAAATTCTATTACTGATTTTTCAGTTCATTTAGTTTTTCATTTATTAATTTCCATGCAAACTCAACATGCTTTTCTTCCATTCGTAATCCAGAGATTACCAATCTGATTGTAAACTTTCCTTTTAGTTTAGTGTGGACTAAAAATATTTTTCCCGTTTCATTGAGCATGTTCAGTAATTTTTCGTTCAAGAGATTTAATTCATTTTCATTCAGGTTATCATTGGGTTTAGCACGAAAACAAATTGTACCAAAGTAAACCGGAGCTAATCTTTCGAATTTAGGATTTCCATCAATCCAGCCGGCAAAAAGTTTTGCTAACCTTAAATGCTCTCTTAATCTCTGTTGTAATCCTTCAATACCAAAGTACCGCAGAACAAACCAGAATTTTAGAGAGCGGAATCTTCTGCCAAGTTGAATTCCGTAATCCATATAATTAATTACGGATTCTTCGGTTGTCTTAAGATATTCAGGAACAAGACTGAATGCTCTTTTCAAAACATCCGGCTTGGATGTGTAGAGAATACTGAAATCAACCGGAACAAAGAGCCATTTATGCGGATTGATAACAATCGAATCTGCTTTTTCCATTCCCTTAAAATAACTTTCCATTTCCGGAAGCATTGCAGTTACCCCTGCATACGCACTATCAACGTGAAGCCATATCTTTTCTTTCTCGCATATTTCAGCAATCGCATCAACAGGATCTACAGCTGTTGAAGAAGTTGTTCCAATAGTTGCAACTACACAAAACGGATGATAACCTTTTAACCTATCTTCATTAATTGCAGCTTCTAATTTATCCGGTATCATTGCAAAGTTTTCATCGGTTGGAATTTTCCTTGTTCCGGTTAATCCTATTCCAAGCGTTAAAGCAGCTTTCTCAATTGATGAGTGCGTCTGTTCCGTGCAATACAAAATCAATCTTGGTAAACCGGTCATTCCATTTGTGCGGACATCCAGACCTGTGTATTCACGCGCAGCAGCTATTGCATGCATTGTGCTCACAGATGCTGTATCATACACAATACCAAAGTAATTCGAAGGCAAGCCAATAATCTCGCGGAACCAGTTAAGAACAGTTTCTTCCAGTTCAGTCCCGGAAGGATTCGATTTCCAGACCATTCCGTTTGTATTGAACGCTGCCGATAGTAATTCACCCAAAATTCCCGGTCCGCTCGATGTTGAATTGAAATATGCCATAAAGTTCGGATGATTCCAGTGAGCAACACCGGGTAAAATAATTTTATTCAGGTCATCAATTATTCTTTCAAACTTTTCTCCATCCGCTGGAGCTTTACCGGGTAATTGGGATTTTACTTCGCCGGGTTTTATTTGTGCAAGTACGGGATACTTTTCGATGTTATCGAGGTAATCGGCAACCCAATCGATTAATTGGTAACCGTATTTTTTAAATTCCTCGGAAGGCATATCCAAGGAATTCTTGCTCATGCTCTTAATCTTGCTCATGCTCTCTAAAATTTTGTTTTACTTAACCACTCACAAACAATTCTTGTAAGCTTTATTCTGCTATCGGAGAAGGAGTGACCGGTTTCTAAAATATGTTCTTCAAAATTTGCTGCGCCTGAAATTTTTAATGCACCAACCAAAGGTTTATGATGAATATCGAGCGGTGCTATCGTATCATGTTTAGCAACTATTATAAGCCAATTTTTACTTTTCAAAGTATCAAGATGATTTAGCAGGTTCCACTCTTTTTTATTTGTGATCATTTCATTCAATAATGTTACCGCTGATTCACACCTAACAAATTCCATTGCCGGCTGCATCGTATCGGCACTAAACTGAATCAGCTCGTTATTTCCTTCAATGAATTCTCCGAAAAGACCTGAATTGAAACCGGCAAGGGATGCAACATTTTTTATATCGCCATATTTAAGTGAATTGTAAACGGCTGAAAATCCACCCATGCTATGACCGATTAAAATAATTTTGTTGCTGTCAACTTTATATTTTTCTTCAGCAGATTTACTTTTTAAAAATCGAATTGCATTATCAGTATCTTCAATAAGGTTTGTCCATCTGTACTCCCCTTCACTCCCCCAGCACCCGCGGTAGTGAAAAACCATAACATTAAAACCGCTTCTTCTAACAGCATGAGCGATATCATAATTTACTTCGTTACCCGGGAAACCATGAAGCAGAAGTATTGTGGGGTGGAGCCCCTCGCCGGATGCAAAGAAAAATGTGCCGAGCAATCTGCATCCATTACTGGTAAATGAAACCGGCTGCATCGAAGCTGGAAATTTGGAGTCGTTAGGAGCGTCCTGGGTTACTGGATCGAAATTCATTTGTATTCCTAAAAATATTATATTACTTAAACTTTATTGCACACAAAGATAAGCAGAATTCAAGTTGTTTGTTAAGAAGTGTTACAACTGAATGATGATGATATTTCATCAATAATTATCTAATCTATATGATTACCTAAAACGGTTTAATTCTTCAACTGCTCCAAATATATTTTTAAGTTCTTTATTGTGTTGAGACTAATTATTTTTCCAAAAATATAGGATTTATAATTCCCAACTATGTGCTATACTTATTTTTATCATCCAGGGTACTTTGTAATAATTCCATGTAGTTTTATATAAAGGTCCCGACTGCATATCTCTTTCCCAGCCGTAATTAACATTATTAAGTGATAAGTTAATTTGAATTTCTGTTAAGAGATCTTCTGATATTCTATAACCTCCCCCTATAACTAAAAATGGAAGTAATACTCTTTCTGAAGCTGCGCTGTTACTTGCAGCTCTGGGAAGATTGTAATGTGCATTTAATCCGCTAATAATGTACATATCTGAATCTAAATTGTAAGACCAAAATAATCCTATATCATAACCAAAATAAATATAACCTAATATAATTCCGGGTCTTAAAGAAATTCCTATTTTCTCGTCAGTAAACTGTGTTAGAGAAAATGTAATTCCCAGGTTTCCTTCAATAGATAATTCCTTTGTCTTTATAAGAGGATTAAAACTTACTTTTTCAACATTTGCTAAGTATGTAATTGGTTCTAAATGAATACCAAAATAGGTTTGCGCAGATATAACCGTTTGTAAGCAAAACAAAAATAAAATAAGATATGCTTTTATTTTAAATCTCCTTATAATTCTATAACTACCCAGTACAAAATACTTGAATAGATGAATCTTATCGTTCCATAAACAGGTTCTATATCTATAATAAATCATTTTAATCCGGGAGATAAAGAAACATTAAAATATATCCCAAGTTATATTGAAACCAAGTTTTACAATGCTTTTTACTTCTTTATCCATAATTCTTGAATACGTCAATCCGTCCATATCAATTTCATATGCAAACTTTCTATCCGAGGTCCAGAAATAGATTAAATCAATGAATGAATTTGAGCCTAAGATTAGTCCAATACCAAGACCTTTGTAAAATATTCCTTTTTCATAGCTGCCCCCTCTATTATGTGCCGTTCCAATATTGGAATGATGGTTTGCACCAAGCAATAAAAAAAATTGAGATGGCAATATTTTAATTTTACTAAATAAGCCTAATTCATATCCTGAATATTCATCGTTTATCAGAACTATTCCCGGCCGTATTTCAAAATTGAATATTTCCCATGGCTCAATTAGAAGATTACCAGATATACTAAATATTAAAGGTATATTAAAGTTTTCATTTCTCTGTTCTCCAAAAAGAATCCCCGGTTCATATCTAAATCCAATTTTAAGTGTTTGCGCAAATTGATTTTCAATTACTGTAACAACAATTAAGAAAACTATTAACAAGTTTTTTGCTTTCATATATAGTCGATTTTGTACTTCATCTTAACGTAAAAAAAATCGTTCATTTATATTTTACGTTAGAAGTCAAATGATATTCCTATACTAAATTTTATTAAATTTATTAATAATATTGGTTCTTTTAGCATACCTTTTTCAACATCCCAGTAACGAAAATCAGCATATTGGTTTTCCCCAATTGGTATTTGATATGACAATTGAATAAAAAGAATATCAGTAAGATAGGTACCAAGTCCAATCGTTCCAACTAACAAGTAATTACTTTTTGAAATGTGATGAAATGAGTTGGTTCCGCTATTCTTATGTGTTAATACTCCACATGAAACAAATTCTTTATTTTCTCTTAAAAAGTATTTAAATATCAATCCTGTTTCAAATCCGTTGTACCTATTACCTTCTGATAACAATATGCCATATTGCAAGTCCAGTTTAATATTTTTATTAATTTCCATTCCACCGAATAAATAAAAGCTAGTTACATAAAATTTTGATTCTGGTTGAAATTGAAATTGAGAGCGAAGAAAGAAAGCTTCACCCTTTAGACCCCCATAAAAAGACTGCGATAATATATTTGAATAGTTAGTTAATAAAAAAAACAATAAGTTTATCAAGTATATTTTGTTTTTCATTTTGCACCTTCGTTAGAAAGTAACTATTCTTGTTTCATATGTAGGATACTTATCAATTAGGATCCATTCCGGCCCCAAAGTATATGGGTCGCAATTACAAGGATTTTGGTCAATACATTCATAAACATAGACCCATTTTCTTTCTACTTTTCTTAACCAACCCCATTTCCAAGCGAATAAAGAAAATGTTTCAATATTATTATTAGAATAAACATCTGTATTATCCTCATATTGGTATAGCCAAATACCATACAATCCCAAATTCGTAGCATGACCGATTAAGTCATCATATTCGCTTAAATCTTTATGCGCCCCAATCCAAGTCATTGAAAAATTTACAAGTTCTTCATGAAAATCTGTCCATAATGATCTTTGGTCCGGATTAAACCATTCTGGATAATCATTGTATCTTGTGCACATAATTGAATTTACAGTGTGCTCAATTTAGTTAGCATTTGAAACAATGTTTTCTCCTGCAATAAATCTTGATGTAGTATAGTATGTTCGAAAAAAACTACTCATAGATTCCACTTGTTGAACAGTACCATTTTGATTCGACAATGGTTCATCTGTATAATAACCCCAGAGTGCCGGTCTATTTTGAACGTCTGTTTGATATTGATTATTAGTAACAAAGAATCCTCCACCCATTATATTCGAGGGAGTATATCCCGCTGCAATTACATTATCATATGGCCAACCGAGAGTTGTGTACATATAGTTAAATCCGAACTTTTCTTTGAGTTCTCTAATTCTAGATATATTACTCCATCTTTCTTCTGTTGGCCAAATCCCTACAATCTTCCCCGGTACATTCTCATAATGATCAAACAACCAATAGTTAACAACTTTTTGACACTGGCTAGCAGCATTCGGCACTATTTCTCCACCTCCTCCTTTATCCTTGTCCTTCTCCTATTCTTTATCCTTGTCTTTTGTTTTAGTGGAATCTCCTGTCATTGATAAATTCAAGCCGGAATCTTCTTTACTGGATTTCAATAATTGATTCGGTTCTGTTGGCGGTTCATTTGTGCACCGGTTAAAAAATACAAATGCGATCAATAGTAATAAAATGTGAGTGAGTGAGTGAGTGAGTGAGTGAGTGAGTGCGTGAGTGAAATGATAATTCAACAAATGATGAACTTTTCATGATAACCCCCTTTAAGTTTTGTTAATTGCATTTATAAACTGCAAAATATTTTTGAAAGTTTCAATAATAAAAAATAATATTCACGAAATATATGCTTCCAAATAAACAATCCTTTTCAATTGCCTACTTCATTTCTTATCTTTGCTCATTATTTTTCAACAATTCTGAGATATATGCGATTTACTAAAAATTTCATCCCGACTCTCAAAGAAGTTCCGGCAGATGCCGTTATTCCAAGTCACATTTTAATGATCCGCGCCGGTATGGTAAGAATGCTTTCGGCTGGGATCTATTCCTTTTTACCACTCGGGTATAAAGTTGTAAGAAAAATTTCCGATATCATTCGCGAAGAGATGAATGCAATAGGCGGACAGGAATTCCACTTTCCGGGATTAAATCCAAAAGAGATCTGGGATGCAACCGGAAGAGTTGAAGCATTCGGCGATATTTTATTCCATGTTAAAAACCGCGAGTACGTTCTTGCCCCAACACATGAAGAGATTGTTGCGTTCCATGCTAAAGGTGCAGTTACATCATATAAAGATCTACCGCAAATATGGTATCAGATTCAGACTAAATTCCGTAATGAACCAAGACCAAGAAGCGGTGTTATACGCGGAAGACAATTTCTAATGAAAGATGCCTACACACTCGATAAAGACTTCGAAGGTCTTGATGTCGGTTATGCAAAACATGACGTGGCTTATAGGAAAATTTTTGACAGATGCGGATTGAAGTATTTTGTTGTAGGAGCCTCATCCGGTGCAATGGGCGGAAGTAAATCCGAAGAGTTTATGGTTAAGAGCGATGCCGGTGAAGATACAATAGCTTATTGTGAAAAATGTGGTTACGCCGCCAATGTTGAAGTTGCTCAATCAGTTGCAAAATCTGCAACACGGCATTCCGAAAGTAAATCGTATTATGAAATTTCAACACCAAATGTAAAATCAATTGATGAGCTTTGTGCGTTCTTGAAGATTGATGAACACGAGACTGCTAAATCGAGAGTCTATATTCACGATGGGAAACCGGTTCTTATACTTATGCTTGGTAATGATGAAGTGAATGAAACCAAACTTGGAAGTCTCCTCGGCAGCAATGTTCGTCCTGCACATCCCGAAGAATTAAAAGAGATTTCAGGTGCAGATGCTGGGTCAATTGGCCCAATAGGATTCAAACATAGAATAATAGCCGATAACCTTTTGAAAGACGCCAATAATCTTTACAGCGGCGCCAACAAGAACGATTTTCACATCGGCGGAATTGACCTTAAACGCGATATTCCGAACATTGAATATGCAGACCTTCGCACGGTTGAAAACGGTGAATTGTGTGTGCGCTGCAGTTCAACTCTTGAAGTCTTCAAAGCAATTGAACTCGGACATATTTTCAAGCTCGGTACAAAATATTCCGAAGCCCTTGGCGTTAATTACCTTGATGAAAATGGAAAAGAACATCCAATTGTAATGGGAAGCTACGGAATAGGTGTTGAGAGAATTTTTGCATGTTACATCGAACAGAATTACGACGATAAAGGAATAATCTGGAAGAAACCTCTCGCTCCGTTCGATATTCATCTTATCGGATTAAACATGAAAAACACTCACGTTGCCGAAACTTCAAATAAACTTTATGATGATTTACAAAAGGAAGGGTTTGAGGTTCTATTCGATGACAGAAATGATGTTAGTGCCGGTGTTAAATTTAACGATGCCGATCTGCTTGGAATGCCGGTTCAGGTTATTGTTGGTGAGAAGAATTTGAAAGATGGAAAAGTTGAATTGAAACAACGTGTGACAAATGAAAAAAATGTTTTAGAGCTATCCGGATTAATAAAAAAACTAAAAGAACTAAACTAAATTTTACACAAAGGACAGAGAGGATTTTCAAAGCCGGTTTTATACTTTGCACACCCGGCGAATTCTCTGCGTGTTAGTCTTTTATGATTCCAAAACTCTTCATAGTCTCAACACCTATCGGTAATTACGACGATATTACTCTCCGTGCTATTAATATTCTGAAAGAGGTCGATTTTATTATCTGCGAAGAATTTAAAGAAGCACGACGGTTACTTTCACAATTCAAAATTGATAAAGAATTATTCTCGCTTAATGAACACAACGAAGATGAAGCAAGTGAAGAAGTTTTAAGAAAGATTAAAGAAAATAAATCTGCAGCGTTAATATCAGATTGCGGAACGCCTCTTTTCTCGGATCCGGGGACAAAACTTATTCAACTGTGCATAGAAAGTAATATTGAAGTTATACCTGTCCCCGGCGCAAGTTCAATAATGGCTGCATTAGTTGGTTCCGGATTTTCGCTTGATAAGTTTTATTACGCCGGCTGGCTCTCTCCAAAATCAGATATTCGCAAAAAAGAATTGCTA
The DNA here is from genome assembly GCA_018333725.1 of Melioribacter sp. Lineage (GTDB taxonomy): Bacteria > Bacteroidota > Ignavibacteria > Ignavibacteriales > Melioribacteraceae > DSXH01. Next base: position 33,258 of record JAGXSM010000213.1, read on the forward strand.
AGATTAAAAAGTATTAAAGAAATTATTGTCCTGATGGAAACACCTTACCGGCTTAAGGCAATTCTGACAGACATTGTTAAAGTATTCGGAAGTAATACCAGATTAGTTGTTGGTTTCGACCTGACATTGCCTACAGAAAAATTCTTGCGGGGCAGATCTGCAGATATTCTAAAAATTGTTGAAACAAAAAATCTTAAAGGCGAGTTTGTTATTATTATAGATAACACATAAGGGTCCTTCGAATGAAGCGCAACATGTTCCGCTGGCTGGAAGAATTAAAATCCACTTCCCGTAAAAAACCGTTACCGGTACTTTCATTTCCCGCCA
>JAGXSM010000214.1 GCA_018333725.1 Melioribacter sp.
TCCTTTGATGCTAATACCAGAGTTCTCCAACAGTTGAATTTCATCAAGCAATGCTTTCGGATCAATTACAACTCCGTTACCAATAACACAAACAACATTGTCTCTTAGAATTCCTGATGGAATAAGGTGAAGTATATATTGACGGTCTCCTATTTGAACTGTATGTCCGGCATTGGCACCGCCCTGGTATCTAACTACTATATCAAATTTTTCGCTAAGGATATCAACTATTTTGCCTTTACCTTCATCGCCCCATTGGCTTCCGACAATAATACTAACACTCATTATTTCCCCGACTATTAAGATTGTGAATAAATGGTAGGTGTAATTAGAGGTTGTTCTAAAAAATTTTGGATTCAGTAAAAAACTCTTTTAACAAATTAATTAATCGAGAAATTCATTTAAAAACTTTAGAACAACCCCTAATGATTTTATTTAAAGCTATTAACAGCTTCGTCAACAGAATTAAAGTGTTCAAAAATTGTTATTAATTTTGTAATAACAAGTAAACTTTCAATTTTTTCGGTAGCATTAGCCAGTTTAAGAGATCCGCCACCATTTTTTATTGTAGTATATCCGCTTATTAGCATACCTAAGCCCGAACTGTTCATGAATTTGCAATCTGCAAGATCAACTACAACATTTTTTTTGTTTTCATCTAATAATTTATGGAGTAGGTCGCTAAATTCCTGAGCTTCTGGACCACCCATTACATTACCTTTTAATTCAATAATTACTGCACCGTATTTTTCTGTTGTTTTAATTTTCATTTGTTCTCCTTAGGATTTACTAAAATTGTTTACAAACTATCTATAAGTTAAGATTTTTTTATTAAAAAAGGTTATTGCGTATTATCCTTTATAAATATTTATATTGGCAAATAAGTTATTGAATACTGTAGAAAAAATACAGTTTTATACATTTCATTTCAAACATTTTGTTTAATTTTGGTACCGGAACATTACTTTAAAGTTATCGTCTAAAATAATGGATTTACAAAAAGATAGGGAAAATAATAATCCTAATGAAGTCTATGCGGAACAGGATGAGGATTTTGTTTTAATTAGAAGTTTCATTAACGGAAATGAATCCACGTTTAGGACTTTAGTAATAAAGCATAAGGAAAAGGTTAGAAATCTTGTCTTTATTACTTTAGGCGATACTGAATATGTCGATGATATTTCCCAGGATGTATTTATAAGTGTTTATCACAAAATTAAAGAATTCAGGTTCGAGTCTAAGTTTACAACCTGGCTTTATCGTATTACGGTAAATAAGTGCAGGGATTATTTAAGAAAGAAAAAAGTTAGAAGTATTTTTGTTCCGATTGGAGATTATGATAGAGAATATCCGACCGGGCCACATTCGGAAAATTATGATATACCGCAGCTTGTTCAAAATGCGATTGCTAAATTACCTGAGAAGCTGAAGGTGCCTTTAGTGTTGCGGGATATAGACGGATTAAGTTATAAAGAAATAGCTGACCAATTGGGAACGGAAGTTGGTACCATAAAATCAAGGATATTCCGTGCAAGGGAACATTTGAAATTTTTATTGGAACCTTATCAAAAAGAGTTAAGAGCTTAAATGGAAGAGACAAATAGTAAAAATAGATTTAATGAATCAGTAAAAAGGTATTTGCCGGTAGCAAGTATTATTCTATTAACCTTTCTGTTGATGGTTTTTTTCCGTTTCCATAAGCGTAGTATTAGTAAGTTGATTGAAGAGGGAAAAAATAATTTAATTTCTTTTTATGCCCAGAATTTGAAACCGCTTTTTGCCTCTACCGAAATAACGAATGAGGATGTATTTAATTTTGCGCTATATCAAAGTTTACCAATTGATAAGGATAACAAAAAATTATTACTCGTTTCCCACGAAGGAGCAGATAACCGTGTATTCGAAGTAAAACCCGCTTCTTATATTCCATATACTGATAATTATGAGCGCTTTGCCGATTATCTTGAATTATCACCTGATGAAAAATACAGGGTCGATTCAATTTTGGGCGCTTATAAAAAGGAAATATACTTATCTGTTCTTAAGAGCGACCAAAATGCAATTGCCATAAATCCACAATTAGGTGATTTACAAAAAGCAGTTTTAGCAGATCTTATTGCATTCTCTGAGAAAGTGAATAGAAATAAAACCTACGAGATTTTCCCAATAAAAAATAAAACCTTTAATGTAGAAAACCTTCGCTCATTTGCAATATCAGCGAAAGAAATTCCTAATAATGATTACATTTTTATTACTCCCGATACTGTTTTTCAAACTGAATTTAAATTTGACACAAAAGCTATTGAGAAACTTTCTGATATCGATCTTAATAAACACCTTGCCGCTAATAATATGAAAGATAATTTCCGGATTGAAGTCGATTTTGATAACACCCGGAAGAACAGGGAAAAGATTAGAATAAAACCTGGGACTGGAATTTTTCATCAAATGGATTCGAATAAGGTAAGGGTAATTGTTCCTATACCGAAAATTCCGACAATACATTATACCCGGATAGAAGATAGTATAAAAGTAAATCTGGAAAAAACCACAGATAAATTGAAAATGCTTTCATTCAAATGGGAATCAGGATCTAAAGAACATCCAAGAGGAGATGTCAATAATCCTCCAAGACCCCCAAGAAGAGGGGAGCCGATACAGTTTCATTTTAATTTTAATCCGGAAGAATTTGCCAAGTATGCCGCCAATATTGCGAAGGGTAATTTCAAAGATTTGGAAAAATTCGGTATGGTAATGGATTCATTAGGGAAAAAATTGGAGAAGACTTTTTCAGATTCTCTTAAGAGAGAAATTAAGAATTATGAAAGAGCTATGCGTAAAAAACAGAGCGTGAATATCAACCCGCGGGACACAGTGAAATAACTTTATTTTTCTAAACGATTAAACTCTTTTTAATGATCAATAACAATCTAAAAAATATTACTCGTGCTAAGGGTTTAGAAAATGCGATCGTTGTTTCAATACTACTTTTTCTATTCAGTTTAATGTTTCCCCAACATGATTCTTTTCTTTTATCATTAATTAACGAGGTTCTGGTACTCTTAGTATTGTTTTTTGTTCTATCATACATCAAACCTCTCTTAAGCAGTAAAACCGATTCCCCGTTTACACTTGTATTGAATGCTGGGATACTTGCAGCACTTGTTTTTTCAATAATATCTGTTTCCGATTCATTATTTGGTTCACTTGCTGAAAAGGATGCAAATCTTAATATAATTAACTCGCTCTTTTCAATTATCATCATATTCATTTTTATTGTAGCGGTAATTTATATTCTGGCCTCATTCAGAGAATTATTTTTTCTAAGACAGAAAAAAGATCTGAGCATATATTTCAATACTATGCAGGTGTTCTTTCTTTTAACATTTTTTTCAAATCTTCTTTTAAAAATTGATAAGAATTTCGACTATCCTTATAATTCTTTTTTTGTTGTTTCCATTGTTCTTATAAGCTTAAACTCCTTGCGTGTTGCCTGGATTGCATTTTTGGTTAAGAAACAGAAACTCTATTTATTACTTGTTTCAACAATACTATCAATTCTATTCGGACTCAATTTTGGTCTTCTAATAAGCGAATCTAATACCATAAGACAAATAATTTTCACTTTTTCACCCGGACTTTATTCTATTTTGAGTTTAACGATGATTTACGGAATGATTTACTTCGGTGTGATTTTCTTTACAACGTTATTCCATCTTCCAACAGCAGAAGCATTCGATAGAAAAGCTCAGGAAGCTTCTTCATTAATGGATTTAACAAAGATTATAACTCAAGTTTTCGATTTCAAAGAATTGGCAGAAACGGTTACATCTATTACTGCTAAAGTTTGTAATTCATACTCTGCATGGCTTGTTACTAAGAAAGAAAATGAATATGAGCTTAATTCGGTTCATAACATCTCTTATGTTGATGCCGATAAACTAATAAAAATGCTCCTTGATAACGATGAGAGCGATCTGCTGCGTGTTCAAACATTTTATTATGATTCAGTCAGTTCAGAATTACGCAATGAGATGAAGGAATTTAAATCGATTGCTATTGCTCCATTAAAATTGCATGGTGAGATTAATGGATTTTTATTTACTGCCCGTCAAAAAGATGTAAATTTTGATGAGGATGAAAAAAAATCGCTCCAGGCATTTGCAGATTATGCAACCGTTGCCCTTGAAAATGCTAAACTTTTAGCAGAGTCAATTGAAAAAGAACGTCTTGAAAAAGAACTTGATGTGGCGCGTGATATCCAACGGAAAATTCTTCCCAATAATGTTCCGCAGTCTAATAATTTTCAGGTAGCAGCACTGTTTGTTCCTGCGTTCGAAGTTGGAGGTGACTATTACGATTTCTTTGAGCTTGAAGACGATAGACTTGGGTTTATTGTTGCAGATGTCTCAGGCAAAGGCATTTCTGCTTCATTCATAATGGCAGAAGTTAAAGGAATTTTTGAATCCCTCTCCAAATTAATTCTTAATCCACGAGACCTTCTTATTAAAGTAAATGAGATTTTAAAAGATAGCCTTGATAAAAAAAGTTTTGTAACGGTTATATATGGTGTTCTGGATAAACAATCTGGTGAAATAAATTTTGCAAGAGCTGGTCATCCACCTGTTTTATTATGTTCAGATAGTAGGGTAGAGAGGTTACAACCTGGTGGAATAGGAATTGGGCTTGATTATACAAACGGGTTTGCAAATTCATTAAAAGAAATGCAAATTGTATTAAAGAATGACGACATTCTTGCATTCTATTCTGATGGAATACCCGAAGCAAAGAATGCGGGGGATGACGATTTCGGATACGAAAGATTCGAGCAAATAATCCTTCAAAACAAAAATAAAAATCTGGACGAGATTACAAATATTCTAATGCACGATTTAACCTTGTTCTCAAAAGATCATTCACAGCATGACGACATTACACTAGTATTAATTAAATGGAATAGAAAGAATTAAAAACAAATGGAGTAATTAATGGCGGATTTCAATGTCAACTTACGGGGTGTTGGTTCCGTAAGTGTAATTGATGTTAATGGGTATCTTGATGCTCACACCGCACCTGAACTTGAAAATGTATTTAACAAACTGCTTAACGACAAGCACTACAAAGTGGTTGTTAACTTTACCGATCTAAAGTACATCAGCAGTGCAGGTTTAGGAGTTTTCATGGCTTACGTTGAAACGATGCGTGAAAACAGAGGGGATATCAAGTTCTCTAATATGAAAGAGAATGTTTATAACATTTTCGACCTTCTCGGTTTCCCGATTTTATATGAATTCTACAAGGATGAAAACGAAGCAATTCAAAAATTTTGCGAGTTGAGTCAATCTTGATTTATCCTAATAAAAAAATAGAAAAGGAACTTGTTGTTAAGAGTACTACCGATAATCTTTCACAGGTTAGGGACTTTACAAGAAGAACTGCAGAAGAATGCGGATTTTCTGAAGAGACTGTTGGCAAGATTGTTTTAGCCGTTGATGAAGCTTGCACAAATATTATTAAACACGCCTATAAATACTCCCCGGATGGAAAAATAGTTATTTCAACTAAATTTGATAAAGATAGATTTTCGATTTCCATTGTTGATGAAGGAATGCACTTTAATCCTAATAACGTTCCGGAACCTAACATTGTTGAATATTATAAACAAAAGAAATTTGGCGGACTCGGTATTTTCCTTATGAAGAAACTTATGGATGAAGTCCAGTATTCTACTGTTTCGGGAAATAAAAACGAAGTTATTTTGGTAAAATATCTTACCGAATAGGGATGCTTACGACCGATCATAATGCAACCTTAAGAAATTTTTCTGCACTTGTTGATTTCAGCAACCTGGTAAACTCCAGTCTTGATTTAAACTTTGCATTAAACAATATTCTATTAACATGCTTAGGAAAATTCCATACATCCAAAGGTTTGATTGCTCTTGTAAATGAAGACGGATTACTGGAAATAAAATCTTCAAAAGGAATTAATTCTAATATTATCGAAAAATTTCCGCCGGTAATTTCAGAACAGATTGAACAAAGTGAAGAACTGCATAATTTTATTAAGGAGAATAATTTCCAGGTCTTTCAAATAATAAAATCTTCGGAAGGAATAAAAGGAATAATTTTATTAGGAACCAGATTAACAAATAAGGCTTATGACCACGAGGATGTCGAGTTTTTAAAAACAATTCTGAATGTTGGTGCTACAGCTATAGAAAATTCGTTGATCGTTGAAAAGCTAAAACAGGTAAACAGGAATCTTGATAGTAAAGTAAACCAGTTAAGTTCACTTTTCGATCTTAGTAAAGAATTCAGCGGTATTTTACTGGTAGAAAACATTGCCAAGCTACTGGTCTATTCTTTAATAGGTCAAATGTTTGTTTCTAAATTCGCAATTATTACCTGTAGTGATGGGTCATTCAAAATTCTGGAGAACCGATTCGATGAAACTCGCCTGACTTCTGCGTTAAAAAACTGTTATGCAAATAGTTTTACTAAACCAGTTCTTCGCGAAAATATGAATGATGATTTAATTAGCTTTTCCGAAATAGGAATTGATTTAATTGTCCCCATGCAGATAAAGAATGTTACTAAGGGATTAATAATACTTGGCAAAAGAAAAAATGAGTTAGCATATTCAAAGTCGGACATCGAATTTGTTTATTCAGTTGGAAGTCTCGCAATAATATCAATTGAGAATGCGCGTCTTTTTAACGAAACACTCGAAAAACAGCGTCTCGAAAAAGACCTTGAAACCGCACGTAATATTCAAAAGAATTTGCTACCGGGTGTTATTCCACGTTTTTCTAACATTGAAATAGCTGCATTTAATTCTTCAGCTAAAATGGTTGGTGGGGATTACTACGATGTTGTAAAAATCGATAATGATAAATTGCTTATTGCAATTGCAGATGTATCGGGTAAAGGAGTACCTGCTGCACTATTGATGGCAAATCTTCAGGCTTTCTTAAAATCAATTTGTAAACAAAACCTTCCATTATCAGATGCAACCAATCTTATGAATGACCTTGTCGCAGAAAACACAACAATGGGAAGTTTTATTACTTTTTTCTGGGGACTTTTCGAAAACGATAAGAAGAAGTTTACATACGTAAACGCCGGCCATAACCCACCATTGCTTATACGAAACGGAAAAATTGACAAACTTAAAAAAGGCGGAATGATATTGGGCGTTTTACCGACAACTGTTCCGTATCTTTCTGAAACTTTGCAACTCCAAACTGATGATGTTATTGTATTATTTACTGACGGAATTACAGAGGCCATGAATAAAAACGGTGATGAATTTTCGGATGCCCGCCTCGAGAATATTTCTTTGAATAATTTTATGAATACACCTCAAAAAATTCTTGATGAAATTAAATTAAGCGTTGAAGAATATACTCTTGGTGCAGAACAGAGCGATGACATTACATGTTTAGTCCTTAAGGTGAAATGATGCGCGATAGTTTAAAAAGATTTTATATTGCCAATAGAACCAAGTTTATTATCTCCTCATTTATTCTCTTTGCTATAATAAGCATTATCAACTTTATTTTTATTTATTATATCACTGCACAATCCAATGATGAATGCCTCTGGGTTCAGAAAAAAGATTCTGACGGCAATATGGAAATTATCTTCGATCAGGTAAAGATTGATGGGGTTACATATCAAGCCGGAATTAGGGATGGTGATGTTCTTGTTGCAATTGATGGTAAGAAAACCATTAATACTTTTGTTGCCACACAAATTCTGGATAAAGTTCAGAAAGGGGATTATGCAACTTATACAGTTAAAAGAGGGGACAGAACATTCGATACACCCGTGCTGGTTAAAAAAATAATTAATATTGCCGGACTTGCCTTTGTACTTCTTTCGTCTCAATGGTTAATAGTTGGTTTTATTGTAGTTCTTGTAAAACCCGATGGTAAAACTCAATCGCTCTTTTATAGAATTGGTATTGTTCTGGTAATTAATGCAATGACAAGTTTGTTATATAGAGGAATGGTAGTTGATAACCCTCTTTTTAGAACACCAATAATTCCATTACTTATTGATAACATATCCCAGGTAGCTGCAATTTTTCTTCCATTCATGCTTTTCAAATTCTTTTCAATTTTCCCTAAAGATTTTTCATATTCAAATAAAAAATGGTTCGATAAAGTACTTTTTTTAATTCCTCTGGGTATCTTTATAATAATTCTGATTGTAAAAATTGTTTTTGTATATTTTAACAGATACGAAAAAGTTTATGTTTCTCAGAATAATATAATCGGAATTTTAAATGGAATAGGATTTTTATCCGGCTTTATTTTATTGTTAATTGGTTATCTTAAATTAAAGACCAAAAAAGAGCGTGTTCCAATCTTTATTATTTTGATTGCATACCTTGTAGGTATATTAGCACTTGTTTATACAAATTTTCTTGCCCCGTCGATTGCCGGTTTAATTTTTAATAATCCGGCATACTTTACACCTATAATTCTTATTGCTCTTCTTCCTCTTGCTTTCGGCTATTCTATTTTCAGGTACTCTTTGATGGATGTAAGCGATGTTATTAGAAATACAATTGTTTACGGAACAGCCACCGCAGCATTGGCAGGTATTTATTTCCTTGTAATTTATTTTATCGGGCAGAGTATCGGTTCCTTTTTAAGCGATGAATACCAGGGAATTATTGCCGGTGTAATTTTTGTAATTTTTGCGGTTGTGTTTCAGTCTACCAAAGACCGCTTTCAGGATCTTCTCACAGAGAAATTTTATCCGGAACAATTTCTGTTTCAAAAAAACCTTCTTAAATTTAGTAATGATGTAACAGTAATAGTTGGCACTGATAATATTCTAAATGCTGTTGAACAGCTTTTTGTTAAGTCGCTTAGATTAAAACACTTTGGTATTATGCTTAATAATTTCGGAAAGGAGAGAGCTTATCATATAGTTAGACAGGAAGGGTTTAGTAATCCCGATCTTAAAATTTATGATGAGAACTCGGCAATCGAAAATTATTTTATTTCCGAAATGCAATTAGGTAAAAAAGCGGTTCTGGAACGCCAGGATTTCAAGAGAGCCGCAGAAGGAAGATTTTCAGCTATACTTGAAGAGGAAATCTACACTATAGTTCCATTAATCATAAAATCGAAAGTAATTGGAGTATTGTTGTTTGGAGTAAAAATTTCAGGATCGCAATTTACCTCAAAGGAAATGGAATTATTAATTTCTGCTGCAAGTCAGACCGCAATCTCAATTGAAAGTGCAAGATTGTATGATTCCGAAATTCAGAAGCAGAAAATTGAAATTGATCTTGAAAATGCCAGAAGAATTCAGGAGAGTCTTCTTCCTAAGTTGTCGCCTGAAATTAAAGGACTTGATATTTACGGAACGATGTTTCCGGCAATGCATGTTGGAGGGGATTATTACGACTTTATTAAAATTTCCGACAATAAATTGTTTCTTGTTATAAGTGATGTATCGGGCAAAGGATTGAGTGCATCCTTTTATATGTCAAAAATTCAAACGATGATAAGATTATATTGCTCTGAACTTAAATCCCCAAAAGAAATTCTGGTAGAAATTAACAAGAAAATTTACAACGAGATTGAAAAAAACTGGTTTATTACATTAACATTAGCGCTAATTGATACTGATAAGAGAGAAATCACTTTTGTCCGTGCCGGTCATACACCATTGATAAGAATAAATAATAATGTTCTCGAAATATTTCAACCCGGTGGTGTAGGAATAGGGCTAGATAAAGGAGAAGTCTTCAACTCTACAATTGAAGAGATAACTCTTGAGTTGAACAAAGGGGATTTAATCTTTCTTTTTTCGGATGGTGTTACAGAGTTAATGAATGATGTGGAAGAACTGTATGGAATTAATAGATTGAAGAGTCTGCTAATTGCAAATAAAGATTTAACCAGCGAGAGAATTAGTAAAGTAATAGTGAACGATCTGGAATCTTTTAGGGGAAGTGAGGATCAATATGATGATGTAACGTTTATTGTTCTAAAAGTGGAATAATAGCTTACAAGAAAAAACTTTAAAATAAAAAACCGGCATAGCGCCGGTTTTTTATTAACTGTAAAAGATAAACTAAAACTGAACTTTTTTATTCGTTCGTGTTGCAACTTCTAAAACGAATGCACTTGCAACGAAAATTGAAGAGTAAGTACCTGTTAGAATTCCAATAAACAGTGCAAACGCAAATCCTTTAAGAACTTCGCCGCCAAAAACCATCAGAACAAAAACAGTTAGAAGGGTTGTTAAACCGGTAATAATAGTTCTACTCATTGTTCTATTGATAGCTCGGTTCATTGTTTCTTCCAGTGGAAGAGTTTTATGAATCTTTAAGTACTCTCTTACTCTATCGAACACAACCACTGTATCGTTAATTGAGTAACCGACTAAAGTAAGAAATGCAGCGACAACGCTTGTTGTAATTTCCAGATTAAATCCGGGTATCATTCCGTATAGAACGGAAAATATTCCAAGTGTAATAAGTACGTCATGGAATAGAGCAGCAACAGCACCAACTGCGAAGATAAATTTGAAACGGAAACCCAAGTAGATTAGAATTACTACCAGAGATAGGAAAACTGCAAGAACAGCATCACGTTTTAATTCACTGCCTATTTTAGGTCCAACCTTTTCTTCTTTAAGAACAGTAAACGGGTTGTCGGCAAATTTTTCTGAGAGTGTTTCTTTTATCCAATCGGAAATTCCAAGCCTAACAACAAGAGTATTTTTATTCTCGTTGTCATTAAGGCGTATGGTCTGAAAACCGGTTTGATTCAATCTTTCATATATCTTATCGGTAGTTTCATCATCCTGAAAAGTATATGTAATCGAGTTGTTAGTTGAATCAGTAATCTGTTTCTGAACACCGGGTATTGTATTAGAAATTATATTTTCAATCTTGGATTTAACATTAGGTAAAATATTCTGAGGTATTTCCTGTAATTCGGTTCTTAATAATACTCCGGTAGAACCACCAAAAGTTTTTACTTCTACATTTCCCAATCCAATTTTTTCAACCTCGTTTCTAACCTGGCTTATTTCAATTGAATTTGTGAATTCGATACCAATTTCGGAACCGCCTTTGAAATCTATTCCAAACTCCAGACCTCTGAATATAATACTCAACGCACCAAGGGTAATGATTACAGATGATACAAGGTAAAAGAGACTTCTTTTACTCATGAAATCAATATTTAAATTCTCGAATAATCGCATTTATTTAATATCTCCTAAAATTATCCTACTTGGATTTTATAACCTTTATGAATCATGAAATCGAACATTACTCTTACAAGAACAAGTGCACTGAATAAGCTTGCTGCAATACCAATCATCAAGGTCAATGCAAATCCCTGAATCGGACCGCTACCAAATTGGTATAAAATAACTCCTGTAAAAAATGTAGTAATGTTTGAATCGAAGATAGCAGAGAATGAATGTTTAAATCCGCTCTCAACAGCGGCTTTAACAGTCTTACCAGTTGATAATTCTTCTCTAATTCTTTCGTAAATAAGAACGTTAGCATCTACAGCCATCCCCATTGTAAGCACTATACCGGCAATACCCGGTAAAGTAAGTGTTCCCTGAAATCCGGCTAATATACCGAGAATCAAGAGGATTGTTACAATTACTCCGAGGTCAGCCATAGTTCCGGCTTTCTTATAGTATACTATCATAAATATTGCAACAATTAAATAGCCGAGCCACATTGAATTGAATCCCTGGCTTATAGAATCCTGACCTAAGGATGGACCAACGGTTCGTTCTTCAATGATATCAATTGGAGCTGGAAGAGCACCGGCTTTAAGAACAATTTCCAGAAGTTTAGCTTCGTCAAGATTTGGAATTCCGCTTATCTGGGAATTACCACCGGAAATTTTGTTCTGGATTGTTGGCGCTGAATATGCCTGACCATCCATAACAATTGCACATCGCTTACCAATATTAGAGCCGGTAATTCTTGCCCACTCGCGTGAACCTTCTGCATTCATTTGCATTGTAACAATAGGTGCAGAAGTTGTAGGATCAATGTTGGATTGAGCATCAACAATAACACCACCGGTTAGCTCAGCCTGTTTGTTGACCATATACATTCTGTAATATTCAACACCTTCGGCAATTTCCGGTTTTGCTTCGTAAATAAATTCAACATTATCTGGAAGAACTTTTAATACTTCCGGTCTATTCAATAAATTATTTACAGTCTCGCGGTCAGATTTTTTAACAAATACATCTGCCATGCTGCCCTTAGGATCAATTAATCTTGCAAGCGAAAAGAACGGATGTTGTTTTGCAAATTCTTCTTCAGTTAATTGTTTTGTTGAATCAACAGGTGTTGTTTTAGAAGAAGAATCTTTAGCTGCAAGAACTTCATCAATTCTATTCATAATCGGGATAGCGAATTCAGGATCTTTGAGCAACTTAAATTCTAGAAGTGCTCTTCCCTGTAAAAGTCTTTTAGCTTCTTCCTCTCTGGAGATACCGGGTAACTCAACAATAATTCTTCTTGAACCCTGTTTTTGAATACTTGGTTCAGAAACACCATATTGATTTACTCTGTTACTAATAATTTCAATTGCTCTTGTTACAGCATCAGATTCCTGTTCTAACAATCTATTTTGAATATCTGCATCATCTTCGCGGATAGAACCAAAATAGCGGCTCAAACGGATTTTTTTTGCTTGCATTTTACGAGCAAGAATGGTAACAACATTTTCTTCGGATAACTTTGTTTCTCTTTCAGCTTCCTTTAATAATTGCTTGAACTGTTCATCAGGGTCCTTGGCTAACCTTTCAAGTAATTTCGCAGTGTTAACTTCCATTACAAGGTACATTCCACCCTGTAAATCAAGTCCAAGTTTTACTCTTTTATCTCGCGCCGATTTGTAATTAGGATTACTGGTTAGAATGCTATCCTTTTTGTTTTGAATAAACTCTTTCAATTCAATTGAAGAGATAACGGGATTGCTCTTTTTTATACTATCGGATAACGATTCAAGTTTTTTACCAACTTCTTTGTTATTCTGAAAGTCTTGAAAAGTAGGGTAGAGGAGGTATAAACTAAGAGCGATAGCGCCGAGAATGATTATCAGTCTAAATCTTATTTCTTTCATTCCGTGTCTAAAATTTTGTTTATGAAATTATCAATTAAATAGGGAAATAAAACTTAAAACTATTCCCTTACAACCCATGTTTTAACAGCAGCAGTAACACTTGGATGTAGTTTAACTGAAACAGTGTAAATACCAAGTGCTTTTATTTGTTCTGTAATATCGATTTTACGTTTATCTATTTCGAAGCCCTTTTCGTTGATTGCATCTGCAATCATCTGGTGGGTTACGGCACCGAATATTTTATCCTCTTCACCAACCTTAACCGGAATGGTAATAGATATTTTTTCAAGTTCCGAAGCCAGCTTTTGAGCAGATTCAAGTTCTTTGACTTCTTTTTTAACAATTTGCTTTTTTTCTTCTTCCAGGGCACGGATATTTCCGGCTGTTGCCTGATATGCAATCTGTCTTGGAATCAGATAGTTTCTTGCATATCCGTCTTTAACGTTTACAACATCGCCTACTTTGCCGAGCTGATCAAAGTTTTTTCTAAGTATTACTTTCATTGTGTCACTCCCTATTACTTAACCGCTTCGGAAACGAATGGTAAAATTGCTAGATGACGGGCTCTTTTAATTGCTGTAACAAGTTCACGATGTTGTTTAGCAGTAAGCCCTGTAATTCTCCTCGGTATTATTTTACCTTGGTCAGTTAAAAATCTCTGGAGCTGTTTAGAATCTTTGTAATCGATATAACTATCGATTGTTCTTTTCACTTTTTTTTGTTTTACTTCTTTTCTCATTGTTTATCACCATTTTTCATTAAATCTGATTCTTCATCAGTCAAAAATTTATCGAATGAATTGTCTTCGTAATCGGATTCTTCAACTGAAGAATCAACAGCAATATCGACACCATTTTCCATATTCTTGCTGAATTTATTTAAGAATTGAATTCTCTTTGCTTTTATTTCAACAACTGTTCTATTCTTACCATCTTCTGTCTTAAAAGTTCTGCTTTGAAGTTCACCATCAATTAAAACAGCACTTCCTTTTTTAAGACGGTCTTTACAGCTATCGGCTAATTTATTCCAGGCTACTACTCCAACATAACAAACATCTTCCTGCCATTGATTACTGCTGTCTTTATATCTTCTGTTGGCTGCTATATGAAAATTGACAACAGGAGTGTTATTGGATGTTTGTCTGAAGACAGGATCCTTTGTTAAGTTACCTGCTACAATTACACTGTTAAGTTCTGGCATCTTTAATTCAGCCATCGTGACCTCCCTTACTTGTCTAATTTGTTATTCATTACCTTCATTGTTGCTAGATACTACTTTATCAACAACAATTTCATTCTGCTTTGAAGATTCTTTTTGCTTAGATATTGCTTCCAGCGCTTCCTTATCCAGAGAAATAGTAAGATAACGGATGATATTTTCATCCAGCCTATAATTACGTTCTAAAGTTGAAATAAGTTGTGTTGAAGCTTTGAAACGAATTACAAGATAGTAACCGCTTTTCGATTTGTTGATTGGATAAGCGAGACGCTTTCTTCCCCATTTATCCGCTTCGATTAATTCACCACCATTGGTGGAAATTACTTCAAGGATTCTTGAAACTGTTGTCTCAATTTGTTCATCTTCTAATGTAGCATTAATTAAAACAACACTTTCGTAGTTTCTGGTTCGCATTCTTTTCACCTCCCTATGGACTTTTGGCCTACTACACTGCGAATGTATGTAAGCAGGGTTAATAAATTACGCTACAAAAATAAGACTATTTGATAAGCGGCGCAATAACTAAAGAGACAACCGACATAAGTTTTATTAATATATTCAAAGAGGGTCCCGACGTATCTTTGAACGGGTCTCCAACGGTATCTCCCACAACTGCAGCTTTATGTGCTTCCGAGCCCTTTACATATGTAAAACCTTCAATTTCAATTCCGCCCTCAATTAATTTCTTGGCATTATCCCACGCACCGCCGGAATTTGACTGAAAAATGGCCATAAGTACACCGCTTACTGTTACCCCGGCAAGTAGTCCGGCAAGCATCTCTTTGCTGATAAACCCGATTACAACCGGAATAAATACAGCCATTAATCCGGGAATTAACATTTCTTTAATTGCAGCTTTGGTTGAAATCTCGACGCATTTTGAATATTCAGCTTTTGCTGTTCCTTCTCTTAAACCTTTTATTTCTCTAAATTGTCTGCCGACTTCAATAATCATTTGTTTAGCAGCTCTTCCAACAGCACCCATAGATAGAGCCGAGAATAAAAATGGAAGCATAGCCCCAACAAAAACTCCGCCCATAATTATCGACTGGGCTAGATCAATAACTTTTATCTGTGCTTGATGCATATAAGCGGTAAACAATGCTAATGCTGTTAGTGCAGCAGAACCGATAGCAAAACCTTTTCCAATAGCTGCGGTTGTGTTTCCAACTGCATCAAGTTTATCTGTTCTTTCTCTTACTTCTTTTGGCAACTCAGACATTTCAGCAATTCCACCGGCGTTATCAGAAATCGGTCCGTATGCATCAACGGCTAATTGAATTCCTGTAGTCGAGAGCATTCCTAATGCTGCAATTGCAATTCCATATAAACTGGCAAAGTGAAATGACCCGATAATTCCAGCCGCAATAATTATAGTTGGCAAAGCTGTAGACATCATTCCAACACCTAAACCGGCAATAATATTTGTTGCCACACCTGTAATAGACTGACTTGCAATTTCATATACTGGTTTCTTGTCTGTGCTGGTATAATATTCGGTTATTAGTCCAATCAAAATTCCAGCCGCTAATCCTATAAGTGTTGAATAGAAAATTCCAATGCTTGTGTAATTAAATCCCTCGAATGTCCAACTCTCAGGTAATAGATTTGTAATAATAAAGTATGATGCAACAACCATTAAACCGGCAGCTAAAAACTCACCAGTGTTCAATGCTTTTTGTGGATTGCCGCCTTCTTTCACTTTCACAAAAAATGCCCCAACAATTGATAGAATAATTCCCGTACCTGCTAATAATAGTGGAAGGATTACAGCTTCTAATCCAACTTCCGGCACTTCCGGACTTGCGAAGATCGCACCAAGAACCATAGTACCAACAATTGCACCAACAAAGGATTCGAATAAATCGGCACCCATTCCGGCAACATCTCCAACGTTGTCTCCAACATTATCAGCAATAACAGCGGGGTTACGCGGATCATCTTCAGGAATTCCTTCGTAAACTTTTCCGGCTAAATCAGCACCAACATCGGCTGCTTTAGTATAAATTCCACCACCAACTCTCGCAAATAATGCGATTGAAGAAGCTCCTAACGAAAATCCTGAAATTACATTTATTATTCTTCCAAGTTCAAAAGTGTTGTTTACATCCCATATGTTTGAATAGAGGAGCAATAAACTACCGAGTCCAAGAATTCCTAAACCGACTACATTCATACCCATTATAGAACCACCTGAAAAAGCAATCTCAAGCGCTGCACCTAAACTTTTTCTTGCAGCATTTGTAGTTCTAACATTTGCTTTTGTAGCTGCCATCATTCCTAAAAATCCAGCGAGTGCAGAACTTAAAGCTCCGCCAACAAATGAAACTGCTATTAACCAGGATGAATCTTCACGGCCATAATTTGAAACACCAAGTAGCAGAGCAATAGCAAGAACGAATAAGAGTAGTACTTTATATTCGGTTTTTAAGAATGCAATTGCACCTTCGCGAATATAATTTGAGATTTCGATCATTCTTTCAGTACCGGGTTCCTGTTTAGAAATCCAGGCGTTTTTTAAGTAAGAATAAATTAGTGCTGCAATTCCAAAGAGAGGGATAATATATAATAGCCAGATCATTTTAATCTCCTAATTAAGCTCTTCTATTGAGTTATTTTGATCATCAGTTTTTAATTTTTTCTGTTTACTAAAATAATCGAGCATTGATTTGTAGCCACCTGTAATAAAATGAAAAATCAAATCAATGGAGAAGTTTACACTTTCGTTAATAATCTTTATTTCGTCTCCGGAAAATTTATCGAGTACATAACCGGCAAGTTTTCCTTTTTCGAATTTATTACCGATACCAAATCTTAACCGGGGAAAATTATCATTCTCTAAATGATAAATAATCGATTTTAAGCCGTTATGGCCGCCATCGCTTCCACTTTGTCTTAAACGTATTTTACCCGACTCTAAGTTCACATCGTCAACAATTACTAATACATCTTTTACATCAATCTGATAATAGGAAATAAAATCCAATACGGCTATTCCGCTCAGATTCATATATGTAGTTGGTTTTACTAAAAAAAAATCGGAGGATAGTAAACTACCCTCCGAATAAAAGTAATCTTTTTTTGAAGACTTAAAAGTAATTTTATACTTTTCAGCCAGTTCGTCTAAGATTATAAAGCCAATATTATGTCGAGTTGATTCGTATTTTTTACCGGGATTTCCCAGACCGATTACAGCTCGCAAAATTCAATTATTCCTCTTCTTCGGTTTGCTTGCCTTTGCTAATTACTTCAGGTTCCATTTTCTCTTCACCGGCACCTTCAATAGCAGTAGTTGTTGTTTCTACCTGAGCTCTTGGCATTACTACAGAAACTATAATTACATCATCATTGTGAAGAATCTCAACATTTGGTAAAGATAAATCTTTAACGTGTACTGAATCACCAACTCCAAGTTTAGCAACATTAATAGTGATATGTTCTGGTATATCAACCGGTAAGCAGGAAACATGTAATTTGTGTATTGATTGCTGAAGGATTCCGCCCTCCTTAATACCTTTTGCCTGTCCTTCTATTGAAATCGGGACTTCAATTTCAATCTTCTGATCGAGTGAAATTCCAAGTAAATCAAAATGAACAATTTTATCTGTCACCGGATCGAACTGAATATTTTTTAAGATTGATTTCTTATTCTCATCATTCTCAATTTCTAAATTAACAATATGTGTTTCCGAGGTATAGACAAGAGGATTCAATGATATTTCCAGAACCGAGATTGGAATCGGTTCAACACCTTTTGAGTAGAATATTCCAGGGACTTCGCCATTTCTTCTTAATTTATTGACGGCTCCTTTGGTTGATAGTATTCTTTTTTTCGCCTTGATACTTATTTCTGACATTGTTTAATAACTCCTGATAATTAAAAACTAAATTTTATCTTTATCTATTTCGAATAAAGAACTTATTGATTCATTTCTGTTTGATCTTATAATTGCTTCTGCAAATAATTCCGAAGCTGTTCTAACAATTATTTTACTACTGGTATATTCTTTAAGAGGAATACTATCAGTAACGTATAAATTTTCAATATCACTGTGATTTATTTTTTCAACAGCTTCACCGGATAATAACGGGTGAGTAGCTATACCGTAAATTTTCTTAGCACCGCTTTCCTTAAGTGTTTTAACTGCTGTAACAAATGTTCCGCCAGTATCAATTAAATCATCAACAAGCAGAATGTTTTTACCTTTTACGTCACCAATAATACTCATATACTCAACAACATTATGCTTTGCTCTGCGTTTATCAATTACAACAAAATCTGCATCAAGTTTATTTGCATAAGACCTTGCTAATTTAATTCCTCCAATATCTGGAGCAACTACAAGTAAATTTTCTGTTTTTTCTTTGAAAAGAACTGTGAATACAGGTGAAGCATACAAGTGATCGAACGGGATATCAAAAAATCCCTGGATTTGTGCAGCATGTAAATCCATTGTAATCACTCTATCAGCACCAGCAACAGTAATCAAATTAGCAACAAGTTTTGCAGAAATTGAAACTCGAGGCTGATCTTTTCTATCCTGTCTTGCATATCCGAAATAAGGAATTACTGCTGTAACTCTTTTTGCAGATGCCCGTTTTGCAGCATCAAGCATAATTAACAATTCCATTAAATTTTCTGTCGGAGGATGTGTCGATTGCACAATATAGACATCTCTTCCGCGGATATTATCCTTAAATTTTACCCAGATCTCGCCATCACTGAACTTTTTATAGTCTATCTCACCTTGCCGTATATTAAGATACTGGCAAATTTTTGCAGTTAATTCAGGATTAGATCTTCCAGAAAAAATTAATGGTTCTTGTTCCAAGACGGATTTTTAATTGTTATACAAAAAATAGACGCCAAATATATAGAATTAATATAGCCCAGTCAAATCTTAATATTACTTGCAAGTTAATATAAATTAAGAACTTAGAGGAAAAATTCTATTTGAACCTTTTACTGAATAAATAAGCGATGACGACGACTAAAACAATTAAAGCTATTATATAAATCCACGCCGGGGTTTCCTTTAACTTAAATGGACGGTATGTAGCCGATATATACTTTCCAGTTCCTATCTCATCCTGATAATACTGCCATGTTAATTTGTTCCTGGATATCTCTGTTGCATTGTGATTAAGAATCTCACCCGGTAGGTAGTAAATATAAGTAAGTGAAAAGTTTTTACTCTTAATTCCGAATCCGGTAGCAATTGGCGCAATGAATTGAGAAAAGATTTTAGTATTATCCTCTCCATCCTTTATAGTTAATTTGGAATCTCTAAATGCAGGTAATTGATTTAGGGAATCGAGACTGTTGAATTCAAAATCAACTTTACCATGAATGGTACTATCAGAAAAATCCTTATATACTTCTACATTTTTTATTGAACTGAATGTTGAAGTAAACTCTTTATAAACCGAATCCCTGTTGAATAATCCTAATTGATCAACAACAATCGAATCGCGTGTAGAAGTCCATTTCATCCAGTAATGAATAAACATATTACCGGATCCATCGGTTTTAATTGTGGTTACCTGTGTATAATTAAGGCAACCACTTAATATTATCAATAAAATAAGAGATAGATTTCTTTTCATTAATAAGCCGGTATTTTTTCATATTCAATATGCAAAAATAATTAAAAACAAAGTAGAAATTTGATTTGATTTTTCAACTAACTATTTTTGCAAGCCGATTATAAAATATTAACAGGGTAGTTATGCCAACATATGAATATAAATGTCTGGAGTGCGGACAACAGTTTGAATTATTTCAAAAAATAACGGAAGATCCAATAAATGAATGCCGCCAATGTAAAGGACATGTTAAAAGACTTATTGGTATGGGTGCCGGTCCGATATTCAAAGGAAGTGGATTTTACCAAACGGATTATAAATCTAAATCATCTAAAGCTGAGACAAAAGTAGATTATAAAAAAGAATCTAAAAAGCCGGAATAAAAAAGGCACACAAGTAAATCTTAATTACTTCTGTGCCAATTCAATTCTTAAAAATCATATCCTATTGAAAAATAATATCTGGGTGAAGAAAATCCCTGTACATTATATTTCCATGCGACATCAAACCGCCACAATGTTAGGAAAAAGAATCTTAAACCAACTCCAGTTCCAATCAGTAAATCTTTTGTAACAGTATCGCCAAATTCATTTTTAGAGAAGAGTTGAAGTTTTTTAGTATCATTCCATGAAGAACCGGCATCTATGTATGCAACACCAAGAATATTCTGAAATAGAATTGGAAGAGGACCCGTAAGCAGATATCGAATCAAAGGCATTCGTAATTCAAGATTTAGTAAAGAATACTTCGAACCTATTTGTTCTGCATAATCATAACCTCGTAATGGTAATGCCGGTGAAAGGAATGCAAAGTCCGACGCAGATTCAACAGGAATATCCTGTGTAGCAAATGTACGATTAACCCAATTATCGGTACCGCCAATAAAGAATTTTTGAGGATTGGCACCGCCCGAAAATCCACCTGATAATCGAACAACAAAAGAATTATCGAACCAGAACCTCATGTATGTTCGGTAATCGTAAACAGCTGAGTAGAAACTCTGTGTTTTCTTAGAGATACCCGGATTACCAAATAGTGTTAAATTGTAGCGTGTACCTTCAATTGGCGAAGTATAACCCCACATAACATTATCGTGAACAAAACTGAAAGCCGGGACAAGAAAAGTTGCTTTATCCGATGGAACGAAAAGGTTATCCAGATTCTCAGAAGAAACGTGCATTAAGCTGAGAGAACCGTCAACTCTGTAGAATCTATTTAATGGATAACTTGCAGATGTAACCAAACCAAAATTTCTGTAACGGTATAATTCACTACCGAAAAATGATGAACGGTATAAAAACCTTGCAGTATGAAAAGCTTCTACGCCAAAGTCCAATCTATTCTCAAGGTAATAATAAGCCAGTCCGTAATCACTATTCTTAATATCAAGTTGTAAGGAAGTCAATCCTATTAACCGATGATTACCAAGAACATCGCTGAAAGAAAGAACCGTTGTTCCTTGCAAACCATAGAGTGTACTATAACCGGCATTTGCAAAGATTAAATCCGGTGTAAAATTAATTTTATACCTGTTAACAAGGTAATTGCCATCGGAATCCAGTTTCTGTGTAAATAATTCTTCTCTTCTTTGAATGTTAGTACTATCAATATCCAGATCCCTTCCGCCAAAGATAATTCTTCTTGAAGTAGTTTTTAATGTATCGGCTTTTTCATCATCCTTGGATACATACTGTCCAACAAATATTTTTTTGGATTTTTCTTTGGAAGAATCTTGAACTGCTTCTGCCGAAATTTTGGAAGTATCTTTTTCTACATCATCATCAACAAATAATTTGGCAGGTTCTAAGTCTTTCTTTAATAAACTTGCCATATAGTTTGTAACTTTTAATGAATCCACATCGAGTTTGAGTTCGAACGGATTATTGATCAAGAAAATATTGTAACCCATTTTATATAAAGCAGAAAAAGCTAATTTCTTGCCATCTGATGAAACAGATATCTGGCTAACCTGGCTCCAAGAATTGGTAATTGGTGCTGCTTTATTTTCATTCCCGGAAAAATTGTTTACATCCGTAATAGTTTTTTTATAAATATTGTCTATTCCGTTTTTATCCGATACAAAGAGTAATTCTTTTCCGTCACTTGAAAACGCCGCAAATCTTTCGTTGCTTAATGGCCAGTCCGTTAATCTCTTAATATCTCGTGATTCAACATCAACCATATAGAGGTCGAGCTGATTATAGTTATGATTAAACATTGCGAAATCATTATCAAGCTTAGAGCCTTTCAAGTAATGCTGTCTATCTGATGAGAAAGCGATTTTACTTCCATCTGGCGACCAGACAGGATTTGAATCGCTGAAAATATCATTTGTCAAATTATCCAGTGCGCCGGTAGTTAAATCGTACACATAAATATCGGACTGTATTGCATTGTGTCCGTTAAATGCAATTTTATTTCCATCCCTGGACCAATTAACAGATTCAATACCGGGCAATTGAAAAGGGAGCTCTGTACTTTTTCCAGTTTCAGAATCAACAATTCGAATTCGATCGTAACCGCTACTTTTAACCGAGAGGGCAATTCTTTTATTATCAGGCGCCCAGGTAAGAGAAGGTTGAAGTAAATTTAGTTCTTCAAAATCATTGGCACGACCACTCTCAACTAATTTTTTTAACACTTTACCGGTGCTAACCTCCATGATATAAACGTCGAGGTAAATGTCGCGGTCGGATATAAAAGCAATCTTATCGCCCTGAGGAGAAATAACCGGGCTGGAATTATAAAAGCCGCCGTCTTTTGTGTTATCGGTTAATCTTTTGGCGAATTCATCCGGGTCTTCTTTAACAGCAATATCAGGCCAGTATTCTTTCTTTAAACT